>JAPLJE010000509.1:0-5778 GCA_026388755.1 Deltaproteobacteria bacterium
TTGAAGAAATTCATGACACGATTCAGCAGGCGCTTTCCGGGAAATGGGTGCTTCCCCAGGGCGAAGCCGCCATGCCGTACGCCGAGTTGAGTCAGGATATGTATGAACTGGTGGGTAACAAAAATGCCAATCTGGCCGATATCCGAAACACGCTGGAGCTGTTGACGCCGGACGGATTTGCCATTACCACCAGCGCTTTTCGGGCGTTTCTGGAAAAAAACAAACTGGATGAATATCTCCAGCAGGTGATGGATTCCTGGGATCCCGAGGATGAAGCCGCCACCGAAAGTATCGCCGAGGATATCCAGAAACAATTCCTGTCCGGCGGTTTTCCTCTGGAAGTAACGCGGCAGATCCAAACTGCCATCGATAAGCTTCAGGAGAAAAACCCCAAGGAAACCCTGTTCTTTGCCGTAAGAAGTAGCGCATGGGGAGAAGACAGCATTCACAGCTTTGCTGGCCAGTACAAAACCTTTTTGAACGTTCCCGCGGATCAGTTGCTGGATAGTTATCGAAAAGTGCTTGCCAGCGCCTATTCCCCGGGTGTTTTATCCTACCGCCATCAAAAAGGCTTTCATATTCATGAGCTGGCGATGTCGGTGGGGTGCCAGGTAATGGTGAAAGCCAGGGCCAGCGGCGTCATTTATACGCTGGATACGCTCTCTGCTGAAAAAGACGTTCTTCTGGCCACGGCGGCCTGGGGGCTGGGGGCTCCGGTGGTGGATGGCAGCGTGGCTGCGGATCAATACCGGATCACCCGCACGCCGCCGCATACGCTCAGCGGTTTTAACGTGGTTCACAAGTCCACCATGATGGTTGCGGCAAAAAGCGGTGGGACCGAGGTAACGCCTGTTCCGGAAGAACTCCAGCAAAAGGCGTGTTTGACGCCGGAGCTGGCTCAGAAACTGGCTGAGACCGCACTGCTGATCGAACGCTATTTCAAACGGCCCCAGGATATCGAATGGGCCATAGATTCGCAAGACCGGGTGATGATTCTTCAGGCCCGGCCCCTGAATATCCAGTTGGCGACCGGATGCTCGAAAGATCAGGTTGACATATCCACGACGGATCACCCCGTGCTGTTAAAAAATCAGGGCGTTGTGGTCCAGCGCGGCGTGGCTGCCGGCAAAGTCTTTATTCTGGAAC
This sequence comes from Deltaproteobacteria bacterium, assembly GCA_026388755.1. Classification (GTDB taxonomy): domain Bacteria; phylum Desulfobacterota; class Desulfobacteria; order Desulfobacterales; family Desulfatirhabdiaceae; genus RAAP-1. Next base: position 1,147 of record JAPLJE010000509.1, read on the forward strand.
ATAATGCGGATATTCTGAACGTTCCTTATGGCGCGATTCTGGTGGCCAGGCACACCTCTCCTCGTCTGGCAAGGGTGATGCGCAAGGTTCACGGGATTCTGACAGATGTTGGCTCTCCGATTGGGCACAGGCAACCATTGCCCGCGAGTTTCGGGTTCCGGCCATTGTGAATACCGGCATCGCCACACAAATACTGAAAACCGGCGACGATATCACCCTGGATGCCACCCAAAACATTGTTTATGCCGGATATGCCAAAGAACTTTGTTATGACGAAATCACCGCTGAAGATGTGTTTGAGGAATCCTACGAATACCGACTGCTACGCCGGATCCTGCGAAAGATCAGTCCGCTGAATCTGCTGGATCCGCATGATAAAAACTTCAGGCCGTCCGGGTGTAAAACCGTGCATGACATCATCCGGTTTATTCATGAAAAGGCGGTCAAGGAACTGATTCATCTGGGAGATACCCGTATCGGCGGCAGCGATGCCGCTTCCAGACGACTGAAATTCGGCATCCCCCTGGGGCTGATTGTCATTGATATCGGCGGCGGCCTTCAGTCTCGAACCACATCGGCAAAAGACGTCAGCCCGGAAGACATTACATCGGTTCCCATGAAGGCCTTTCTGGAAGGACTGACGGCCCCGGGGATGTGGAGCACAGAGCCCATGTCCGTGGATTTCGGAAGTTTTATGTCCAGCCTGACCAGGACGTATTCCGATTCTTCAACCCGCTTCAACGGGCGGAATCTTGCGGTTCTCTCGGCCGAATATCTGAATCTGAACCTGCGTTTGGGGTATCATTATAACATTATTGACGCCTATATCGCTGAAAAACAAAATGACAATTACGCCTATTTCCGTTTTCTCGGCGGCGTCACGGATGTCACCCGCAGATCCAGGCGCGCCAGATTTATCGGCGAAGTGTTGGAACGATTCAATTTCCGCGTTGAGATCCGGGGGGATCTGGTCGTCCGGCCGCCATGTATGAAAAAGTGAAAATGCTCGGCTGTCTGGTGGCTTACACCCGGCAACTGGATGTTCAAATGCACAGTGATGAGAATATTGCAGATCACGTAACCGATTTTTTCAAAGGAGCGTACAACCATGACATCGGATCAGAAAACAACCGTACTACTTCTGGATGATGAACCCATTGTCTGCAAGCGGCTTAAACCATCGCTGGAAAAAGCAGGCTATGACGTCGAGGTATTCACCAAAAGCCGGGAAGCCATGCACCGACTGACGGAAAAGGAATTTGATATCGCGATTACAGACCTTAAAATGGATGGCATGGATGGCATGGCGTTTCTTACAGAGGTCAAAAAACGACATCCCGCCACGGAAGTCATCGTGATCACCGGTTTTGCCACGATGGAGACGGCAAAGGAATCCTATCAGAAAGGCGTGTTTGATTTTGTGGCAAAGCCTTTTAAACTGGGGGAAATCCTGGAGGTGGTAAAAAAGGCCGAGGCCAAACACAAACCATCCTGAAATAGCGGTTGGAAAGGAGAATAATACCATGAGAATTTTGTTTGCCGGAGATGAACATCCCTACAGCACGCAGGCGCTGAATAAAGTCATTGAACTGGCCCGGCATACCTGGGCGGATGTGACGCTTCTGTCCGTTTTGCCTGCCCAGCCTTCCTCGCAAGGGGAGTTTTTGTTGCCGGCTCAGGATCCGCGGGTCCAGGCATTGCGTCGCTACCGTGAGGAATTCCAGAAAATTCTGGGAAGCTCCGATTCCCCTTACGCCCTGGAGCGATGGGACCATGAATGGATACCGCTTAGAAACGGAAGCTGGGAAGAGATCAAAGTCTGCAGAGGGGTGAAAAAAGATGTCAGGGTCCGCATCCGGGCAGGAAATGCGGATACTGAAATACTGAACGAGGCGGATAAAGACGGCAGCGACCTGATTGTTCTGGGATGCGGCAAGGGCGGGCAGTGTGGATGGGAATCATCGGCGGCTGCGCCGAGAAAGGTAGCCGGCAACGCCACTTGTTCCGTTCTTCTGGCAAAAGAGGATAAACCGATCCGGCGCATCCTTGCCTGTATTGACCAGATTTCCGTGAGCCAGGAATCCCTGGAGATGATCAACCAGCTCGTTACCATTCATGATGCGCAACTGGAACTGATCGGCCTGACCCAGGACGGCGCGGCCAAGTCCGAAGCCTATACCCGCCTGATTCAAATCGGAGATTATTTCAGCGACAAAGGCATCCCGGTTAATGCTAGGCTGGCGGAATCGTCGAAATTTGAATCTGTCATTTCTACTGATACCGGTCAGGATCTTCTGGCGTTCTGGATGGGGAAAAAATCGTTGCTGACCCTGCTATTCCCCAGGGACTGGGTGGAAAGATTCGTCGGCGTTTGCCAGTCGTCTGTCCTGGTGTTGAGATAACTGCAAAAAAAGAGGTGATAAAAATGAAAGTCCTGGTAGCCGTTGATAAAAGCGAAGAATCTCAGAAGGCGCTGAAATACGCCTGCCATTTGCTGGAGAATTTTGACGCCAAGGTCGATGCTGTTTATGTCAAACCCGATGAATCGGATATTGGCGCTGAAACCCTGTATGCCCCGTTTACCGGTCAGGAACAGATAACGGCGTGGATCGAAAAAGAAGCCGAAGCCGTTGCCGAAGGGGTGCTAAGTTCCTGTGAGGTATGCGAAAGCGGGAAAGTCCCCTGCTGGCCCCGGATTCTTACCGGAGATCCCGCGGATGAAATCCTGCACCTGGCCGATACCCAGAACTATGATATGATTGTTTTGGGCGCGCAGGAGCATTCCGCCCTGAAAGGGCTGATCCTTGGCGCCGTGCATGCCAAAATTCTACATCATGCCCGTCAGCCGGTACTGATCGTCCGAAATTTTCGTCCCATTCATCGTATTTTAATCGCCTACAGGGGGTCTGAATGTGATCAGGATGCTTTGGGATTTATTGGGCTGATGGTACAGAAAAGAAAACCGGAGATTACCATTTTGCATGTTCAGGAGTCTGGAAGGGGCGAAAACGAAGCATCGGCAGAGACATGCCTTATCAATGCCAAAAAGAAACTGGGTGAATTTGAACATGCGCCGGATACCAAAATGACAAAAGGCGATTTCACGGATGAAATCCTGAAAGAGGTGGCGACCGGCAGATATGACCTGGTGGTATTAGGTGCTTACGGGCATAAACGGCCCAAGTATCTCAACCTCATCAGCGACGAAGCCCTCAATATCGCCCGTCTGACAACACGTCCCGTGCTGGTCTTCCGGGATGCGGCGAATTGAGAGAGCCGTATCTGATCAAAATGCCTGTTGCCAATCCTACATCAGTTCAAATACGATGAACACACAGATGAACGCCATGAGGACGAGAGCAACAAAGAACATTTCTTCGGTAATGCGCTCAAGCCGGTGCTTTCTCTCTTTCCGGCGGCTGCGCAGGGCGACATACGAGTGGATGCACGTTGCAAGAAACAGAAGGGCATCGAGCGCCAGCAGCTCTTCACCGTAGCTTTTCACGTGGGAGAGCCGCCGGCTCATGATGAAAATGCCGATGACCGTCAGGCATACGCCGACAAGGGTTGCGGAAACAGAGAATATATGGATGATGATATCGAACTCGACAAATTCGGATGACGGTTTCTGTTCCATTAAGAGAGAGAGTCTTATTTTTTTATGAGTTTCTCAGGATCATTCATGACTTTCTTGAATTCCTTGATGGCTTTTCCCAAGGAACTGCCAAGTTCGGGAAGTTTCCCCGGCCCAAAAACGATCAAAGCAATGGCAAGTATGACCAGCAGATGCATCGGTGAAAAAAGATCTCCAACCATAATCTGTCTCCTCTTTTGAATGGTTATAGATATTGTATCCTGAAATCGTGGTTTCTTCAATAACATCTTTTTCAAAATGATATGCTTCTGATAAGCTGATACCTTCCTTTTTAAAAAATCACAACCTATTGCGCTGAACGATGTAAAACTGATATAAATGATGATCTTTTGTAAAAGATTTTCACTGCAAGGGGTTACATCGGCTCTTTTTCCCAACGGAGCCAATTGGGGACTTTGTATTTCAATGAATTGCATGGTTATGAGAACAGACAGAGCCAATGGAAGACAAAACAACTTCAAGAGTTCTTAATCGCCGTGTTCACATGGCCAATGAGCGGACATTTCTGGCTTGGATCAGAACCAGCATCGGGATCATGGCGTTTGGGTTTGTCGTTGTCAAATTCGCCCTTTTCATCAAGCAGATTGGGGCGTTATTGGCAACAAGCGGATTTCCGGAAATGCATGTTGTTCAGCCTCCCCATGGGTCTTCGTCATTTTTCGGGATTGCGCTGGTGGGCCTTGGCGCCTTGATGGGGGTGCTTGCTTTTATCAGATACAAAAAGGTTGAGAAACAAATCGACGAAGATATGTATCAGCCATCCTTGATTCTGGACATTTTGCTGACCCTGTCCGTCCTTGCCGTTGGGATATTTCTGGTTATCTACCTGATTCATAACACTTCAGGCTTTCTCACTTAAATAAAGCCTGGGATTTCATGAATTTCATGCACAACTTCGCGCGACGCCTTTTGTTTGCTTTTTCCATGCTGGCCGTGATGGCCGGCTTGGTCTGGTTTGCCGCTCATAAAAATTTTCC
>JAPLJE010000509.1:5866-8241 GCA_026388755.1 Deltaproteobacteria bacterium
GAATTGGTGGTGGTTTTTGTCGATACCCGAAGATTCCCTGCCGACGATCTGGCGCACCGCATTGCTCAATCCGGAGCCTCTGTTGCCATAGTCGATACGACTCGTGCCATGCAGGCGCTTGCCAATGGGGAGAATCATTGTCTGAAAGCTGACCGCGTCATGGAACCCATTGGGATTTTGTCAAACTGGGCAAAGGCATCAAAAGATAAACGCTCCATCTTGGCGGGTATTGGCGGTGGCGGCCTGCTGCCTTTTCTTTCCGCCGGGACGAAATCAGGCGGTACATCTAAAAACCTGTCCGTGGGTTTCTCTGCAGAATTGCCGGACGGAACAAAACCCTGTTCCCCGCTGACTTCAGTACTGATAAATGGTCATCGTGTTCTGGCATCCTCTCCGGCCTTAAATGGCAAATGGCTGGCGGTGTGGACCGATCAGCCCGAAGACAGTACCGCGGTATTCGTTCGCGGATTATCGGGTGCCAAAACCGCGATTGCGCCTTATGATACGCCGCTTGATACCGTTGCCGTCAAAGAAATACAAAAAATGATGGCGGAAGAGAAGCAGACTCATCCCAATCCCATGCCGGTTGTAGAAGTGCCTGCAACAAATCCGAATGAGACGGTTACCCTGTTTTATTCGGGAGACGGGGGCTGGCGCGATCTGGATCGGGATGTAGCCGGACAAATGGCTGATCTTGGATACCCGGTTGTTGGCGTGGATACGCTGCGCTATTTCTGGAGCCGCAAGACACCGGAAGAAGCGGCAAGCGATTTGGCGGCGACAATGTCATATTACCGTAAAGCCTGGAAGGCCAAAACTTTCGTGCTTGCAGGATATTCCTTTGGCGCCGATATCCTGCCCGCGGTCTATAATCGCCTGTCAGCTCCGGATCGGGAAAATGTCGCCCTGCTTGTCCTGTTGGCGCTATCCAGAACCGCTGATTTCGAGATACATGTCTCCGGTTGGATGGGAAAAAACAGCAGCGGATTTCCGATATTGCCGGAACTGAGTCGCATTCAGGGGAACAAAATTCTATGCATTACCGGGCAGGATGAAAAGTCGGACTCAGTCTGCGCGGCCCTGTCAATCCCCAGCGCCAAATTGATGGAGCTGCCAGGTGGTCACCATTTTGACCAGGATTATCCAAAGCTGGCCATGCGAATCATCGAAACATATCGTCAGATCGGTTTAAAATGAAGCAACCCATCAATGGGTTCGACTCGATTCAAACTTATCGCGGAACACCGGATTCTGGCTGCTGCGGTTGTACTGACTGTTTTCAATTATATTGTCCTTGCCGGTTATGATTTGTTGGCGCTTCGTTACACCGGACATGATCAGATTCCCGTATTCAAAATTCTGGCGGCATCTTTGATCAGTTATTCCATCAGCAATAATACCGGTCATGCCTGGGCTGCCGGTGGATCGGTCCGGTATCGCTTTTATTCCGCATGGGGGATACCGGGCTGGGATGTATTGAAAATTTCACTTTTTCTGACGGTTACTTATTTTTTAGGTATTCTGACGCTGGGATTGTTCAGCAGTCTGCTCCTGCCAAAATACCTGCTCCATCCCATTAAAAATCCACAAATGATTCACTGGTTGACCGCTATCTGTGCGCTTTCCCTGGGCGGCTACTGGACAGCGGTTTTTTTCTGGAAAAAACCACTGACAATTAAAGGCGTAGAATTCCGCCTACCCTCCATAGTCATGACTTTCGGGCAGACATGGATTGCAGCAATCGATGTCGTCTTATCCTCGCTGGTTCTCTGGGTGTTTCTGTCGGGTCGAGTCGATATCAGCTTCACGGCGTTTTTGTTGGTTTTTGTTTTGGCTCAAGTGGCTGGAGTCATCAGTCAGATTCCGGGAGGGATCGGTGTATTTGAGAGCGCTTTTTTATGGCTCATGTCTGCTGTTCAGTCAACACATCACCATCATCTGTCGCTGATTGGCGCACTCTTTCTGTACCGGACAATTTATTATTTTCTGCCCCTGATGTTGGCGGGGGGAGGACTGTTGAGCTATGAAGCATTTGCCAGACGAAAAGGTTTGGCTGAAGGCACCAGGGCTCTCAGGCGTCTATTGGCTGTCATTATCCCGCAAATATATTCTGTGTTGCTGCTATTTTCCGGAGGCGCACTCCTGGTTTCCGGAGCCCTGCCGGCAAAACAGTCGGCAATGGACTGGATGCGTGATTTTATCCCCTTGCCCGTTATTGAAATCTCACATCTTCTCGGCAGTCTCACCGGACTGCTTCTGCTATTTCTGGCACGGGGGATACGTCTGCGCATCGACGCCGCATGGTACGGAAGCCTTATTTTGCTGGCGACGGGTATCATTGTTTCGATGCTCAAGGGGTTTGTTTGGCAGGAATC
>JAPLJE010000600.1 GCA_026388755.1 Deltaproteobacteria bacterium
ATCCGGGAGCCGGACCTGATTTCCCGCTGGAAATTCGGAGACCGCCGCAAGGCTGCCTGTACATCCGACAATCTGTGTTTCGAGCCGGGACGTGAAGGTAGAGGGATTTATTGCGTCACTGCTGAGCGCGAAAAGACGAAGTAGATCAATTCACCGGCGATATCAAGCGATCCGCTTTGCGCAAGGCGGGGAAAATTCTGGCCCACAGGCCGGTGATGACGATCGAACCTGCGCCGCCGAAGACCGCGGAGCCAACAATGCCAAGGAATCTGGCAGCCACGCCGCTTTCAAATTCGCCAAGCTCGTTCGAAGCGCTGATGAATAATCCCGACACGGCGGACACCCTTCCGCGCATCGCGTCGGGGGTGACGATCTGAACCAGATTCTGACGCACGAAGACGGAAATGGAATCGGCGGATCCGGCTACGGCCAGCGCCAGCATCGAAAGCCGCACATCGCGTGAAACGGCAAAGCAAAGCGTGGCGAGACCATAGAGCATCACGCCACCCATCATCCATTTTCCAGCATGCCTTTTGATCGGCCAGAGCGCAAGGCACAAGGTCAGGCACCCCGCTCCTGCGGCAAAGGACGCGCGCAGATGTCCGAACCCTTCGGGGCCAATGAAAAGGATGTCTTTGGCATAGGCGGGCAACAGCGCCGTGACCCCGCCCAAAAGAACGGCAAACAGGTCAAGTGATATCGCGCCCAGCACGATCTTACTGCCCCATAAATGCGAAAGTCCTTCGCGGATCATCGTCAGGCGCGAAGCGTCGCTGTTTTTGGCTTTGGCTTCCAAGGGCATTTTCACCAGAACAACCCATGCAGCGCAAGCCAACAGATAAAGCGCGCATGCCGTGGCATTGGCATAAGCCGGAGCCAGCTCGCACAACACGCCGCCCATCCACGGCCCCAGAATCATACCGCTTTGAACGCTGAAAGTGTTCCAGGCGATTGCCTTCGGCAGTTCATCGATCGGCACCAGTAGCGGAACCAGGGAAGCTCCGGCAGGCATGAAAAAGGCGCGGGCAATGCCGAAAAAACCCGCAACGACAAAGATCGGCATCAGCGGCGGATGCTCCTGCAACGACAGCAAGGTAAAAGCCGCCGCGCAAGAAACTTGCAGTGCCCCGCAACAAAATAAAATCTTGCGCCGGTCGTAACGATCCGCTGTTTCGCCCGCAATCAGGGCCAAAGCGAACATCGGCAAAAATTGCGCCAGTCCGATCATCCCGACAAGAAACATGCTTTGCTGCTCATCATAGGTTTGGCGCGCAATGGAATAGACCGACCACCCGATTGCCACGCTTTGGGTCAGTGTGGCAATAGTGGTCAACAAACGGCCGATCCACATCATGGCATAGGTGCGATGGCGGAAAACGGACGGAAATCTCATGAAACGAATGAGAGTGGGCATGGGGCGCAAATTTCACACCTGACGCCACATCAGAGGAAAAAAACGCAACCGCTGAAGAAAGGAAGTAGCGGACCGGAGCGTTTTCGTAGGTTTCATTGTTTTGATTTTGTCTGGACAGATAACCACAAAGATTCCTGCCTGCATTCCTTCAGTTGG
>JAPLJE010000497.1 GCA_026388755.1 Deltaproteobacteria bacterium
CCATATTTGATGGTACATGATTTATTTTGTGTAACTTCTATTTGAATAATAGGATACTACCCCATATGAATTTTAAGGTTCTGCGTCAATAAGAATATTCTCTGCTTGATAAACTCGTTTCCCTCTCGGGGGATGTTGAAATCATTCAGGCGATGCCGCCAAAGGTGTTGCCTTTTGTTTCTGGAACCAGGGACAGGCAGCCAGATGTGCAAGGCTGGGTTCTCGTGACGTGGGCCTTAGATGACGTGCGCCGGGAATGAACGGACACACAGAATCAAGACAAAAAAGAATTTGTTTCTTGTCCTGGGGGTTGGCCTTTCACTTTTACAAAGGCAAAAGTTAGAGATCAGAGATGCCGGATCCTAGTCCAGAGGGCAAGTTGTCATGATGAAATCCATACTGATGGGTTCCAGCTGGTTCCCTGAAATCGAAGCCGTTACTCGGGGATCTGGGAGCGGCTTTTTATGTTTGGGGATTGACTGAAAATGATGGTTATAAAGATGCCGTCATGAAAATCTGCGGGGCAGATACGGGGCAAACAGGTATAAAATAAAAAAGAGGTTTTCAGCTTTCGCCTTAACCCCTTGTTTCTATTGGTGGAGCTGAGGGGGATCGAACCCCTGACCTCATGACTGCCAGTCATGCGCTCTCCCAGCTGAGCTACAGCCCCATAAATCAAACACGAATTAATTAATCAAAAATTGTGCTCATGTCAATGATTATTTGGTTCAAGATATGTTTTTGGTTGCGATTTTCTCGAAAAAATCGCATGATAACAAAATAAATAAAGGCCATCAGCTCAAGAATACGGCGATCGGTTACCTTTGCGCCAGACGGAATTAGTGGCCCGTCTACATTGCGCCTGTAAGCTAACGGCCTGGTTCGTTCAACCCGAGATGGCTATCTGAAATCATGTATGACTATCAACTGAATCAAGAATATTTTGCACAGATCGCTGACGACATTCTGAATATCGGATGTGAAGAGCTGTTGAAGCTAGGGGCGGAAAATATCAGGCCGGCATATCGGGGCGTTTATTTTAATGCCAGCCGGGATGTGATGTTTCGCGTCAATTACGAAACCCGGTTCATCACGCGGGTGATTGCGCCGCTCAGCATTTTCTCCTGCCGAAACGCCGATCATCTCTACCGGAAAGGATCGGACATCGAGTGGCGTGATTTCTTCTCAGCGGATCATACGTTTGCCGTCTTTGCCAGCGTCTCGAACAGCACGGCCATTAATCATTCGGAGTTTGCCGCGCTTCGCCTGAAAGACGCCATTGTTGACTACTTCAGAAACCTGTCCGGAAGCCGGCCAACGGTTGAAAAGATCAATCCCGATATCTGGATCAATCTTCATATAGAAAACAACCAGGCCGTGATCGGCATCGATACTTCAGGCGGATCGCTGCACCGCAGGGGGTATCGGAAACAAACGGTCAAGGCCCCGATCCATGAAACGCTGGCCGCAGCCATTATCCATCTTTCCGCATGGAACGGCGAGCGCCCCCTGTATGATCCCATGTGCGGTTCCGGAACGCTGGTCACGGAAGCCCTGATGCATTATTGCCGCATTCCGGCCGGTATTCTTCGCAAACGGTTCGGGTTCGAGTTTCTTCCCGATTATGACAGAAAAAGCTGGAAACAGGTCAAGGCCACGCGGAAAAGGCCGTTGCCGCAACCCGTGCAAACCTCCGGGAACTTCCCCACGGCGAACATATTGCGGTTGTTGTAAAAGATTTTCAGCAGATCTCAAGACTTGAAAACCGGCTCATTGTCTGTAATCCGCCCTACGGCATCCGTCTGGAGAATCCAGCCGAACTTGAGTTGTGGTATAAGAATTTCGGCGATTTTCTAAAGCAAAGATGCTTGAATTCTCAGGCTTATGTCTATGCGGGGAATCGGGATTTGATACCCCATATCGGCCTGAAGCCATCCCTTAAGCTGCCGTTGAAAAATGGCGGGCTTGACGGACGGTTGCTGAAGTTTGATATCTACTGAAGAAATCCCTTTTAAATGAAAGTTATAAATGAGCTATTCAGTCAATAGCGTCCCACTCAGCCGAGGTTGAGCCCAAACCTAACAGTAACAAATTATTGAAAAAAATAATTTGTTACTTAGAAGGTTCATATATTTCTATTGGTTATCGATAAAAACTTAACGCTTTCAATTAAATTGCGAAACTTTCACAGGGAGAGAAGAATGAAATACATTGCCCCTTCCATATTATCGGCCGACTTTTCCCGGCTGGGAGAAGAAATCAAGGCGGTTGAGGCGGCCGGTGCCGACTGGATTCACGTGGATGTCATGGACGGCCATTTTGTTCCCAACATCACGATGGGTCCGCTGGTGGTGAAAGCGGTCCGAAAAGTGACCGGTCTTCCCATTGATGTGCATTTGATGATTGAAAATCCGGAACGGTTCATTCCGGATTTTGCCAAAGCGGGCGCCTCTTTGATTTCCGTTCAGGTTGAAACCTGTCCACATCTGCACCGGACGATTCATCTGATCCGGGAATGCGGTTGCCGGCCCGGCGCCGTACTGAACCCGGCCACCCCGGCATTGGCTCTGGAATGGGTTCTGGAAGACCTGGATTTTGTCCTCATCATGAGCGTTAATCCGGGATTCGGGGGCCAGAAATTTATTCAAAGCGCCCTTCAGAAAACAAGGGATCTGCGAGAATGGATCCAAGACAAAAAGCTGTCCACATTGATTGAAATCGACGGCGGAGTGAATGAAAACAACATTCTGGAAATCTCCGAGGCAGGTGTTGACGCCTTTGTGGCCGGATCGGCCGTTTTCGGGAGTCCGGACTACGGAAAAACCATTTCCACTCTCAAACAGATAATCAGCCGGCATCCTGCCGATAAATGAGGTGATCAATGGAAGCCCTGTCTGAAAAACTAACAATTCTGGTGATTCACGGCCCCAACTTGAACATGCTGGGAAAAAGAGAGCCGGAAGTCTATGGAAAGGCTACGCTCCATGACATCAACACCACCCTGGAAGAAACCGCAAACCGCCTGGGTGTGCGCGTTGAAGCCTTTCAATCCAACCACGAAGGGGCCATCGTGGATAAGATTCAGGAAATCATGAACTCCCATCAGGGCCTGATCATTAATCCCGGCGCCTATACCCATACCAGCGTGGCGATCCGCGACGCCCTGCTGCTTCTGAGCTTCCCGGTGGTTGAGGTTCATCTTTCCAATATCTACAAGCGGGAGCCCTTCCGCCACCACTCGATGGTTGCGGGTGTTGCCACCGGGCAGATTTCCGGACTGGGCAGCGATGGCTATCTTCTGGCGCTGGAATACCTTGCCCGGCGATGTCAAGCCGTCGCTCATTTTTAAACAGAAGAGGCTTCATGAACTTATCCCATGTTTCACTGATTACCGATGAACTGCATCTGACCTACCAGCAGGTCGAGGCGGTTTCATCGCTTCTGGAAGAAGATGCCAGCATTCCTTTTATTGCAAGATACCGCAAAGAGGCCACCGGAAGCCTGGATGAAGTTTCGATCGCATCCATCCGGGACCGGCTCGGACAGCTTCAGGAACTGGATTCCCGAAGATCCGCCATTTTGAATTCTCTGGAGCAGCATGGCCATTTGACGGTTGCGCTGAGTCAAAGCGTCATGGCGGCCCCAACCCTATCCGAACTGGAAGACAGCTATCTTCCCTTTCGTCCCAAACGCCGAACCCGAGCCACCATGGCCAGGGAAAAAGGACTTGAACCCCTTGCCCTTCTGCTCCTGGAACAAAGCGGCATCGATCCGATCCGGGCGGCGGCTCCGTATGTGGATCCGGAAAAAGGTGTGAACGCTCCGGAAGAAGCGCTTTCCGGGGCCAGGGATATTCTGTCCGAAAAAATTGCGGAAGATTCCGAGGCCAGGGCACGCATGCGCCGGTTGTTCGCCGAAAAAGGGGTGTTTGTCAGCCAGGTTGCCGCCGGAAAGGAGGCCGAAGG
>JAPLJE010000505.1 GCA_026388755.1 Deltaproteobacteria bacterium
ACACATTTCCGCCACGCTGCCGTCTGAATTGAAAAACCGCCACTTAAAATCCACGGTATCCGATTTTTCAAGCAGGATAATGCCGTCGGCGCCCACCGACATTTTTCTGCGACAGGCGCCAACAATAAATGCGGAGAGATCTTTTTCTTCAATCAACGGCCTCCGGTTGTCAATGATGATAAAATCATTGCCGCAGCCACTCATCTTGTAAAAATGAATTGGGTTCATAACATACCTTTTTCATAAAAACGCCGGTGCAGACTCCCCGGAAATCAGATCAGCATAGGTTTCCCGATCCTTGATAACCGAAAACTTGTCCCCTTTGACCATGACTTCTGCGGCCCTGGGCCTGGAGCAATAATTGGATGACATCACAAATCCATATGCGCCTGCACTCATCAAGGCCAGTAAATCGCCGCTTTGAACAGGGGCCATTTGTCGGTCCTGTGCCAGAAAATCTCCGGTTTCGCAGATGGGGCCGACAATGTCCGCGGTAAAGGGTTCCCCGCTCGACTGAACCACCGGCAGAGCCTCATGGTAGGCATTATACAAAATGGGCCGCATCAGATCATTCATGCCTGCATCGGTAATGACAAATTCCTTGACAGGCCCTCTTTTCCGATACAGCACCTGCGTGACCAGAATGCCAGCATTTCCCACAATCACCCGGCCGGGTTCCAGAATCAGCTTAATCTTCAGATCTCCGAGGACTTTGGAAATGGCCCGGGCATATTCAGCCGGCTGGGGCGGCGACTCTTCCCGGTAGATAATTCCCAGGCCGCCGCCCATATCCAGATAACGGATATGAATGCCAATTGCCACGAGCCTCTGAATCAGGCTCTTGAGGCTTTTCAGTGCGTCTTCGAACGGCTGAATTTCGGTAATCTGGGAGCCGATGTGACAGTCGATTCCCACAACCGAAATATGGGACATCTGGCTGGCTCTTTGATAGGCCGCAAGTGCGCCTTCGGTGTCGATCCCGAACTTGTTCTTCTTCAGGCCGGTTGAAATATACGGATGAGTCTTAGGATCCACATCCGGGTTCACCCGAATGGAGACAAAGGCCTTTTTGTGTAAAGCGGTCGCCCGAAACTGGATCAGCTCCAGCTCCTCCAGCGATTCGATATTGAACATCAGGATGCCGGTTTCCAGGGCAAAATCGATTTCATCCACCCGTTTTCCCACACCCGAATATACAATATGATCGGGAGAAAACCCGGCCTTCAGGCCCCGGAAAAGCTCTCCGCCCGACACAATATCCACCCCGCTTCCCAGATTCGCCAGAAGTTTGAGAACAGCCATGCTGGTATTGGCCTTGGCCGAAAAACATACCAGCCGGTCAAGCCCTTCAAACGCATCGTTAAACGCCTTAAAATGCCGGGTCAGCGTTGCGTGGCTGTAAAGATAAAAAGGCGTTCCCACCTGCCGGGCAATGGCTTGGACCGGAACATCCTCACAATACATTTCGTTGTTATGATATTGAAAATAATGCATCCCTACTCCTCTTCCGCCACCACCACATTCGAATCCTTGCTGGCAAGCCCCCTCGAATAGCAAATAACTTTATACCGGTAACGATAACCATTTTCAAGCGTATCCCGATATGTCATGACAGATGCCCCGTCCTGCCCTTCCAGGAAGGGAATATCGGCCACCCGCTGAAACAGAAACGGACAATGGTCGCAGCTTTCGGAAACCGACTCTGACGCGCGATACACGCCGAACCCGGTTATGGGCTCCGACCCGGAAAGGGCTTTCGAAAAAGACCAGGTCAATTCAACCTTGTTCCCGGTCAATTGAACGCGTAGATCCGCAACCGGTTGCGGCGGAACCTGCCGAGGCGCAGACGGCATTTCTTTTTTGCCGCAGCCAAGGATGCTCAGACATAGCAGCATTGCCGCAATCAGAAGTTTTATCGAAAACCTGTTGGCCGGCATCTTCTCCACGGTCATGGACACACGGCCTCCGACAGGCGCTGTCTGGCCGTTTGAATGGCTGCCTTGACATTCTCCTGAGCTGTCCCCCCAAAAGACGTCCGTCGATTGATCATCTCTTCCGGCGTCAGCATGCCGAATATATCTTCTGCAATCAGCGCCGAGAAGGACTTCATCTCATCTATTGTCAGCTCATGGAGTTCTTTTTTCCGGCCGGAAGCATATCCCACAGCTTTTCCCACGCAACTGTGCGATTCGCGGAAAGTCATTCCCTTGGTAACCAGATAGTCTGCCAGATCCGTTGCATTTAAAAACCCCTTTGTGGTTGCCTGATACAGGATTTCCTTGTTGATCTTGAGCCTGGGCAGCATGGCCGTATAAATCTCGATGCAGGCTTTTAAAGTATCCACGGCATCAAACACGGCAGGCTTATCTTCCTGCATATCCCGGCTGTAAGCCATGGGAAGAGAC
>JAPLJE010000264.1 GCA_026388755.1 Deltaproteobacteria bacterium
ATTAAAATCGTCGAAAGATCCGCAGGAACACCTTTTCTGGCCGCCGCATGCGCCAGATGTGGCACATCGCTTGGCGAATGCCCCAGCGCGGATGCGCCCACCATGTCTGCGGCCAGCACATCGGATGACGCCACAAGGATGTTGCTTCGCCGCATTTTTCCATCAAAGCCCGGGCCGCGCTCATTCGTGAAGATGCCGTCAATGATGGTCAGCATGGGCGGCAGGGGGTCCGCCAGACGCGCCACCATGACGTTCAGATCAACCGCCGGATCCAGGCTGTGGCATTTTTTCCGGGACGCGATATCGATGGTCCCTTTCAGGTTTTTGATGCCCAGACTCACGATGGTCTGGTTATGGGTTTTCATCACAGGAAGATTCACCACAAAATCGCTGTCCAGGATCTCGGCGCTGTAGTTCAAGTAAATACCATCCCCAAGATCCTTTTTCTGAAACGGCCGGTCCCACAAGTTTACGAAGTTGACGCCGTAACGCTGCTTCAGGGTTTCGTAGCCAAGGGTATAAAAGGCGTGGGCCGGAGTCTTGCAATCCTTGGGATCCATGACCACCATGCCTTCCCCGATGGTGATGCGATCGACACCTTTTTCCTTCAATAGAACCACCATGTCTTCCACCACACGGGATGTTGTAATGACGCCCCATTTGGGAAACGGGGTGGCCCGGGTCCAGAAGACGATATTGGGCTTGATGAATACGTTTGCACCCTGGGGCAGGTGATCCAGGCCGCAAGAAAGTTCAACAACTTTTCGAACGGATTCCAGGGGCTTTTCATAGCGGACAATCGCAACACACGACTTCATCATCAAATTCTCCTTTATCTGAAATTCACAAAGAATAATTCAAACCGCTGAATATCGAACCAGGCACGTGATTCTCGGCCCTACCCTAAGGGATTGATGAATATGAGTCAATAATAAAACGAACGATGGTTCATTTTTCTTGACATTGTTTCTTCTTGTGAGTATTTGAAGATAATGGGAATTCTTTATTTCATTCGGCATGGTCAGGCATCTTTCGGCCAAAAGAATTATGACAGGCTATCGCTTGCGGGAATTCAGCAGGCGCGAATTCTCGGAGAATATCTGGCCGGCATCCGGTTTGTTTTTAATGAAGCCTATTGCGGCGAAATGGAGCGCCAGCAACATACTGCCAGAGAAGTGATGGACGGTTTCACATCCGCGGGACTTGCCTTCCCGTCTCCGGTGACCCAGTCGGCTTTTGATGAATACGATGCGTTTACGGTGTGGAAGAATCAAACGCAGAAAATGATTCAGGAAAAGGCCTTGCTGCCCGAGGACATCGCTCAAACGCGGACGGACAAACGGAAATTCCAGCAGTTATTTGAGCAGGTCATGATGCGCTGGATTTCCGGAAATCATGACGCTCCTGGCAATATACGCTGGGAAGATTTTGTTGGCCGCGTTCTGGAAGGTATTACGTCTCTGACCACCCGCCACGGCACCAGCCAGCACATTGCCGTTTTTACTTCGGGCGGGCCGATTTCGATCGCCATGCAGCTGGCGCTAAGCCTGTCGGATAGCAAAACCATGGAAATATCCTGGCAGATCATGAACGCCTCTGTCAGTCGGTTTTATTTTAATTCCCGCGGGATTTTTCTGGCAGGATTTAACGATATCGCACATCTGGCCATGAAACAGGATTCTTCTTTATTGACCTATCGATAACGAATCTCATCATCTTGACCCTTCATAATCTCATAATCCAGCCGGGGAGACGGCGAATGACGTACGCGGAATTTCAAAAAAAATACTACCTTTCCAGGCAGGACATCAGCCGAAAAACATATCTCGAAAATCGAAAAACCATTCACATTAAAAAAGAAGCCACGGCAGTAAAGAATCTGGACAACATTTATGGCGCTACCCTCAAGATCGCCAACCAAAAAGGCTTCCAGGCTATGACCATGCGGGACTTGAGCCGTGAAACCGGCATGAGCATGGGCTCGCTCTATACGTATTTTATTAGCAAGGAAGAACTCCTGAAAACGCTTCAGGAGCAGCACCGCAGTTTTTTTGTACACATACTGGAAGAACGCATTGCTGAACAAAGTGACCCAGTTGCAAAACTGCGCGCAGCCATTCTTACCCATCTCTATCTGAGCGAAGCCATGCAGCCATGGTTTTATTTTTCCTTTATGGAAGCCAAAAACCTGTCTCGAACGGAAAAAGAAAAGGCCGTGGTCAGTGAACTGACGACAGAAAAAATGATCGGTGATGTTCTGGCGCAGGGCCAACAGGCAGGCGTTTTTCGTCCGCATGACCCACAGTTGGGGGCAAGCATCATCAAGGCCATGCTTCAGGACTGGTATCTCAAGCGCAGCAAGCACGCCAGAAGAGAGGTTTCGGTCGACCAGTATGCGGCGTATGTTCAGAAATTTATAGAGGCATTTTACCTAAAAGGAGTCAGAATTCGGGATTCGGGAGTCACTGGCCATGCTCACGAGTCTTGAGAAATTCAACGTCCGGCCACTGTTCCATCTCGTATCCCAGGCTCCACTCGCTTCTGGCAAGGTATGCCAGATGACCTTCGGCGTCGCTGGCAAGATGTGCCAGATTTTCTCTTTCAAAAACAGCCAGCCGGTTTTTGTCTGGACAGTAAATCCAACGGGCGGTTGCATATTCTACGGACTCATACACGGCTTCGACCCCGTATTCATCCTTTAACCTGGCCATGGTCACATCGAACTGAAGAATACCGACTGCGCCCAAAATGTAGCTGTTGTCCAACCTGGGACGAAATACCTGAACCGCACCTTCTTCGGCCAGCTGGTAAAGACCTTTGGTCAGTTGCTTGGTTTTGAGGGGATTTTTCAATCGGACCCTTCGGAAATGTTCCGGAGCAAAATTGGGAATACCGGTAAACTTCAGCGGCTCTTTGATCGTAAACGTATCGCCGACCTTTATGGTGCCATGATTGTGAATGCCGATAATGTCTCCGGGGTAAGCCTCTTCGACATGGGCTCTGTCCTGAGCCATGAAGATGGTGGCATTGGACAGGGCCAGTTCTTTTCCGATCCGGTGATGAAGAACCTTCATCCCCCGCATGAACTTCCCGGAGCAGATTCTTAAAAAAGCAATTCGGTCCCGATGCGCCGGATCCATGTTGGCTTGGATTTTAAACACAAAGCCTGAAAAATCGGCTTCATCCGGATGAACTTCACGTGTTGTCGTCTGTCTGGACTGGGGACCGGGAGCCATTTCAACAAAGGATTCCAGTAGTTCCTGGACGCCAAAGTTATTAACCGCGCTGCCGAAAAAAACAGGGCTCTGGTTTCCCTTGAGATACTCTGACGGATCATAGGGGTTGGCCGCCCCCATGAGAAGGTCGATGTCCTCTCGTAGCTCTTTGGCCTGTTCCCCCAGCAACGCGTCCAATCGGGGATCCAGAATGTCTTCGATGACGATTCCGTCCTGCTGACGAACTTCTCTTCCCGGTGTAAACAGATGAAGCGATTTGCGGTAAAGGTTATATACGCCTTTGAACCGTTTTCCGGAACCCACGGGCCAGGAAAGCGGCGAGCATTCGATTTGAAGCCGGTTTTCGATATCTTCCAGAAGATCGAGGGGGGCCATGCCTTCCCGGTCCATCTTGTTGATAAATGTAATGATGGGGGTATTTCGCATGCGGCAGACCGCCATCAG
>JAPLJE010000107.1 GCA_026388755.1 Deltaproteobacteria bacterium
CCTCTGGCATCCCCTTCCATCATGACCTCGGCAAAGGCCCGGTTGATCAGGTTCATCTCAGCCTGAAAGTTGGCATAAGTCTCGTCTTTTTCATTTCCGCCGATAACCACGGGAGCGTCCCGAAGCGTGGAAGGCACCTGAAGATCAAGGGTAATATTCGTAAAAGGAGTTTGAAAGCCCACGCGGGTCGGAATGTTGATATTAAAGACAAATTCCTGAATGGCCTGTTTGACCTCACGATAGTCCAGGTTGTCGTATCGAACAAACGGGGCCAGAAGGGTATCAAAGCTGGATATGGCCTGGGCTCCGGCTGCTTCGCCCTGGAGCGTATAGAAAAAATTAACGATCTGACCCAGCGCGGAGCGAAGGTGCTTGGGTGGCGCGCTTTCCACCTTGCCCTCAACGCCTTTAAAGCCGGACTTGAGCAAATCCATCAGGTCCCAGCCCACGCAATAGACCGATAGCAGGCTGAGGTCGTGAAGATGAAGATCCCCGTTTTTGTGCGCATTGCGGATCTCCGGCGGATAGATGCGATTCAACCAGTACTCGGTGGTCACATCAGAGGAAATGTAATTGTTGAGCCCCTGAAGCGAATAGCACATGTTGCTGTTTTCTTTGATTTTCCAGTCCAGTTTCTGAATGTAGTGTTCCACAAGGTCAATGCTGGCCTTTGTAGAGATACTGCGGATCTGGGAATGTTGTTCCCGGTACAGGATATAGGCCTTGGCCGTTTTATGAAACGGGGAGTCCAGAAGAACCCGCTCAACGATGTCTTGAACCTCTTCAACTTCCGGAAGTGGTCCCAGTCGAAGTTCGTGAGCCAGGGTTAATACGCGAAGGGTCAATTTTTTGGCTTCACGTTCTTCAAATTCAGCAGTTGCCTTTCCAGCCTTGGCAATAGCCGCCGTAATTTTGGAGGAATCAAACTCGACAATTCGGCCATCACGTTTTTTGATATTTTCGAACATGAAATCACCTCAGGTTATTCAGAAAGTCACTGTGTCTGTCACAGGAGCGAGATTGAAGAATAAAACAAACCAAATGGTTATTTTGAACAAATCCTTTAAAGACATCCAGCATTTTTGAAAAGATTATTACAAGATATAGTAACGTGTCAACATAATAATCAAGATATTGTATGTAGTGCGAATTTTATCGACTGGTTTCTGAAATCCGATAAAATTAAATACTTATTGATAAAATCTGTATTATGTTATTAATTATAAAAAGTGATGACAAGTAGCAGTAGAGCCTTGAAAAGAGAATTCTTTGCCGGTAACGAAGTAACTATAGGAACGCTGATTTCATGCTGAGAACCGCCATTTATCCCGGATCATTTGACCCTGTAACCAACGGACATATTGATATCATTGAAAGAGGATTCAAGCTTTTTGATAGAATCATTGTAGCGATCCTCCATAATCCCGCCAAAAAATATCTTTTTAGCGTGGATGAGCGAATGACGCTGCTTCGAGAGAGTTTAAAAAAATTTCCTGATATCGAAATCGAAGCATTTGATGGACTTCTGGTTGATTACGCAGTTCAGAAAAACGCCCAGGCCATTCTTCGGGGAATGCGCGCAGTGTCTGATTTTGAGTATGAATTTCAGATGGCATTGATGAATCGAAGGCTCAACCGAAATGTCCAGACCGTGTTTTTGATGACAGGACTTCGCTGGATTTTTACCAGTTCTTCCATCATCAAGGAAGCTGCCTGCTTTGGCGGCAATATCAATGGGATGGTTCCGCCTGCCGTTCATCAAA
>JAPLJE010000252.1 GCA_026388755.1 Deltaproteobacteria bacterium
ATGCTGGTTGGCTGCGAGACAGCTTCCTTTGCGATGACACCCGCCAAGATCGGCATTCCTTACAACCCGTCCGGCATGATTCATTTCATTAACGTCATCGGATTGAACAAAGCCAAGGAAATGTTTTTTACGGCGTCGCCGATAACGGCTTCTGAAGCTCAAAACCTCGGTATCCTGAACCATCTTGTGGCGACTGCAGAGTTGGAATCGGTCACACGAGCGCTTGCTGGAAAAATAGTCAAGAATTCACCCCTTGCCGTTCGAGCACTCAAGCAGGAATTTCGCCTGCTTTCCAAAGGGCATCCCATTGATGCGGAGACTTTCGAGAAAATCGGGGCGATTCGGCGTTGTGTCTATGACAGCAAAGATTACCGTGAGGGTATGCTGGCCTTTCAGGAAAAGCGTCTCCCCCAGTTTCGAGGCGAGTAAGCGCTTTCTTTATTCCAGGGGGACACCGGTTAACACACCAGGTGGGTCCTCTTCGCAGAAAGGTTGCACGTATTTCTGGTCCATTGCTTCCATCAGAAGATTTTTAAAGGTGGAAAACTTGACATCCAGATTCGTGGATGATTTGCTGCCGCCCGGAACTGTAAGCTGCATTGATGCAGGTGGCGTCTCAAGGGTCCGCGGTGTCAGATTACGCAATTGATCGAAGGTTTGTGCGGTATAGAATACGCGAACAAGATACTCTTTTGTTTTTGCTACCTGTCGCAGTTCAAAAACGAGTGCTCCACCCGGAGCACAATAGTCCTGTTGATAGCCGTTCAGCATCCAGTGCAGGTGAAGAAGACCCGCCAATCCGATCACATATCCATCAGAACTGATAATTACATGCACCCGTGATTTGCTGTTCCCGAATATTCCTGGAAGGGCAAGGTGCTCACCCAATACAGCCTGCTCCAGGGTGCGAAGTACGTGAGAGGCAGCGTTCGAGCTTTGCACCTGGTTGAGATAGGGCGAAAGCATTTCAATATTAAAAATAAGGTTAAAAATCCGGGTGTGTTGGGAAAGAGCATCCAATGAAAACCGGCCCCAGGCCACATCTTGGAGCGAGAAGTTATCTGCGTATTGCATGACAAACGGATCGATTGCTGAATTTGTTAAATTCAGCCCGCCGATATTAATCACACCTCCAGTATACAATGTAGATGTACTGGCAGTAAGCGTAATCGGTTGAGAAGTCGGATCAATCGAGCCTCGCGGGGCCCATGGTATTGGCTGTGTGCCTGGCGGATAGAGCGCACTGCGGATCAGGGAAAGCTCGCCGCTGTAAGCGGACGCTATGGCTGTTCCACTACTGAAAATTCCTTGAACTTCGGCTACGGCGCGGGCAGTGTCAACGGTCACCACGGTTGGCAATGCCAAAATGGGATCGAAAACCGGGTCGGGCACGGCAGGCGTGTTGCCATCGGCAATACTGTAGGAGTGAACCGGTATTGTTGTTGCACCCGGGATCAACCCTGCCCCGAATTTGGCAGCGGTAATATTCGAGCGCTGAATGGAGTTGGCGCGGAAATACGCGCGAGACAGATCTGTTTGCGCGTCGCCCGTAAGAAGCCCTTCTTGAAGCAGATAGTCGTGGAAATAGGAGCCAAGCAGGCCTGCTGCCTGCTGCCCGCGGGGGGTCAGGTAGCCAGGCGGGAGGACCCCGGTGAAGTCAGTGAAGTCAGGGTAAGGGTCAACTGCATACGGGGCCAGACTGGTTGGATCAGATGTGGATGCTCGAATGCTGTGGCGGCCAAAGATGATGATCTCTTTAAGAATTGTGCAGTCATCTGCACTATTAATCGTCTGTGCCAGGACTGGGACGGCGAGCGTAAGCAACAGACCCAGCAGGATAACCATACGTTTGAATAAATTCATGTTGCATCTCCGGAGTCGATGGATAGCTGGATGATAGATGGGAAATGGATTTTTATTTGAGTCAAATCGCGATATCCTGGAACAAATAGCAAAAACAGAAAACCATTTAGATTTGTTCTTCATGTTATTTTATCTCATATAATGACATGATTTATCTTTCATTGAATCGGACCCCTCTGTCAAGACAATAATGAGTCGAGTTTAAGAGGGTCTTCCGCTTCGCTCCGCCTTCGGACGGTTCCTCGCGGTTCCGCCCTTGACACCTTCAGTACGTTTATGTCAGTAATGATACCTGACAGGATTCACATACAGGGAACTTTCACCCCATAAGTTTCACGCGCGTGCCGGACGTACACAATCTCTGCCAGCAGAGCGGTGTAACCATATTGGTAGTCGCGCATCACGCGAGCAATATCAGCGGTGATGGATTATGGTAAACTTGAATTGATTGCAATTTATGCGTAAAGTATGTCCCATTTGCGGTAATATAAAATTAACTAAAAGGAGAGTCGGATGAAAAATTTAGTGCAAGTCATTGTGATTGGAGTTATTGTAATGATGGCAGGTGTTGTTTTTGCGGAGGGAGAATGCGATAAATATAAGACCTCGTATGACGTAACTTACTGTTATTGCAAATTGTTCGTTGAGTCTGATAAGGAATTGAACGTTGTTTATAAAGAGCTGAAAGACGGGCTTAAAGATGATATGAAGAAAAAGCTTACCGAAACTCAAAGAGAATGGATCAAATATCGGGATAACGTTTGCCAAGAACAGCCGGGGACAATCAATGTGGATTGTAATTATAAAGTCAACAAAGAAAGGACCGAATTTCTCCGTGATCGCTCCCGCGAATGTAAAACCGGCAACTGTCGCGAGGATATGATAGTTAAAAGGAGTTGGAAGTAATATGGGTTCGGGTCCTGATAAATGAAAAAGGGAATGCTGCCTGTCATATTGTGTGTTGTATTCATTTTAATAGGCCCGCCATCGTTTATTGATGCGAGGTCGGATGATTCCTCATTCGAAAAACCTGTTGTGATTATCGATGCGGGGCACACGAATAAAATGCCGGGGGCTGTAAGCATTACCGGTAAATATGAAGTTGAGTATAACGATAATTTGGTTTCAAAGATATCAAATGTTCTAACCGGAGCAGGCTTTGTTACAATTCCGACACGCAACCCCAACCAAGAAATTAAACTCGAAGAGAGAGTTAATATTGCAAATTCGCACAATGCATTGGCGATGCTCTCAATCCATCATGATTCAGCGCAGTTGGTATATCTGGAATTAATTGAGAAAAACGGCAAAAAAGCGTATCGGACACGCAAACCGATCTCAGGGTATTCAATATTCGTTTCTAAAAAAAACAGCCAATTCGACAGTTCTTTCATTTTTGCCAAATTATTAGGTGAAGAGCTGATAAAACTTGGGCGAAAACCCACATTGCATCATGCGGAACCTATCCCTGGAGAAGGTCGACCCTTGTTGGATGCCGATCTCGGGATTTATCAATATGATGACCTGGTAGTACTGAAACAATCAACCATACCGGCGGTATTGCTTGAGGTTGGCGTGATAGTTGACCAAACTGATGAAGCGTATGTGACAAGGCTCGATCATCAAGAATCTATTGTCAATGCCATATTGGTATCCCTCGGCAAATTCAAAAATATTCAAAAAAACCGTTAAGCCGCAGATGTTCATGTTGCCTGACAATCATGAGAATAATGTGAAATCCTTTAATACAATGTAATCAACAATTGGACAGGAGAAATACGGATATGTTCCTGAAAGCGGTTTTCCCCGGAAAATACATCCAGGGCGAGAAGTCTCTGGATCAATTACCCCATTGGATCAATTTGCTGGGTAAAAACGGGTTGATATTGGCGTCCCGTACTGTTAGAGAAAAAATCCTGGCCAAATACAGCAATGACTTGTCCGCGAAATCGATTTCCATCGAGCCATTCCAGGGTGAGTGCTGTGAAAACGAATTGAGTCGTATATCCCACATTATCAGCCGCAAGCAGGTGGGCGTACTTGTCGGCATGGGCGGCGGTAAAACGATCGACACGGCTAAAATCGCCGCCGACCGGGCTAAAATCCCGGTAATCATCGTTCCCACCATCGCTTCGACCGATGCACCATGCAGCGGCTGCGCCGTCATCTACTCGGAGAAAGGCGTTTTTGATTCCGTTCATTATCAAAAAATGAACCCGCAGGTGGTGCTGGTAGACACGACTATCATCGCCGAAGCTCCGACACGCTTTCTCATTTCCGGGATGGGTGATGCGCTGGCGACATGGTTCGAAGCCAGGTCCTGTGACCGCACCCAATCGACGAACGAATGTGGCGGATACAGCACAATGGCGGGGCTTAATCTCGCCAAGCTCTGCTATGATACTTTGCAGATGTACGGCGCAGCCGCTAAAATAGCCGGCGAGAAGCATATCGTCACACCGGCCTTGAACCACATTATCGAGGCGAACATATTGCTGAGCGGAATCGGGTTTGAAAGCTCCGGCTTGGCGGCAGCCCATTCCATTCACAACGGACTTACAGCGTTGGAAGAAACCCATTCGTTCTACCATGGTGAGAAAGTCGCCTTCGGTGTTTTAACGGGTCTTCAGCTCGCGGACGCTTCACCGCTGGAATCAGCAGTCGTGTTCTCGTTTTGCGAGGAAATCGGCTTGCCGACCACGCTCGCCGACATCGGATTGGGAAACATAGACCGGAACAGACTGATGATGGCGGCTGAAAAGGCCTGCGCTCCCGCGGAATCCATCCATCACGAAGCAGGCATTATCACTCCTGAAAAAGTCCTCAATGCCATGATCGCAGCTGACGCTATGGGTAAAGCAAGAAAAAACATCAAAAGGTAGCCGGGAAGTCGTGGAAGTTGCGACCGTGGTCTTCGATTTAAAAGGAGGAGGAAACATGAAGAGAGTAGTAATGGCAGTGCTGCTGGTGGGTTTTCTAACTTCGGAAGCTCTGTG
>JAPLJE010000794.1:0-2367 GCA_026388755.1 Deltaproteobacteria bacterium
GATTGACAACGTTCAAATATCTGCCGCTGTGTTCGCCAAGCCCGTGGACGATCATCAGCACCGCTTTTGGCTCGCTCTCGGGCAACCAGCATTGGTGATAAATGCGGGTATCGCGAACACCTTCAAAAAACCCTTCTTGATGATTCATTCTTTCATCTTCTTTCGGTAGCTGCCTTCGATCACCTCTGCCAGCACGCCATGGCATTGCTTCGGATGCAGGAACGCGAAATACCGGTTCAGTTCCCTGGCAAACCGTGGTTTCTGATCAATCAACCTTGCCCCGTTTCTTTTGAGCAGTTCGAGCGATTCAACGGTGTTATCTACGTTTAGTGAGAACACCATAATCCCTTCACCGTGTTTATCAATAAATTTTGCAACCTCGCCGGTTCCATCCACGTCTTCCATAATTTCAAGAGCTGTTTGACCGATCATGTAATACGCGACATTGATCTTCTCGTCATCATCGGAATACCGTCCATCGACTTCCCATCCGAAAGCCTGCCTGAAATCTTCTTCAGCCTCCTTGAGATCTTTGACAGCGATACTGATATGGTCAATATAATTTGGTTTCAGCCGTTCCGGCATTTTTCCTCTCTGTTTTCAGGGGGCTGGACCTTACCGGCATCAAAGGCTTCGTTCCAGGTTAATGGTTTTGGAGGGGCTGAACTGGTTTGCGGTGAAGAAACGTGTCAGTTTGGAATCTTTGTCGACCAGGGTGTTTATTTTTTGAACGCCGAGACTTCTCAAATGATCCATGAATTCATTAATCAACTGCGCGCCGATACCCTTTAACTGGTAACTGGGGTCAATGCCGATGGTATCCAGGGTTGCTTGTTCCTGGAAAATACCAAATTCTCCCATATAGAGTTCCCCCATTACAAATCCCACCATCGTTCCATCTCCTTCCTCCGCCACAAGCGACGTGGGTAAATATTCCTTGGATTTAAAAAGCCTTTCGAACTTCATTTCATAGTATTTCGGCCGGGAAACCTTGAGTACTTTCTGATCAATTCCAACCACGGCGTCAAAATCGTCAGCCTTCATGAGTCTGATTTTAATGGTGCTCTCGTTCATGGGGTCTCCTTTCTTTTAGCTTAGAGGATCAATATCATAAGATCCAACTTCAACGGTCTGGTTACGCGCCTATAGAGGGGACAGCTTCTGTCTTGGCGGAAAAACTAGTCCAGATCCAATTTCACCTTACACTGGTTGCATTTTGCAACGCCCCGGAAAACCTTATTGCCGCATTCAGGACAAATATAGCGGGCTTCTTCATCTTTAATCCATTTTTCAGTACCAAACTCCCGCCAATACGGAATCGCCCGCAAAATAACCTTTTTGCCGACAGTCATGGGGAAATTGTCAATATATTGGCAAGGAAATTCATCGCACTGATGACATCCCGTGTAGCCCTTTTTCTGGGTGCATTCCCGGATCTCGCAGCGCTTGCAATGCATGAACAGATTATTCGATAAGCAGCCATTGCATTGAATTTTTTCAGTTGAAAGCTTTTCATGATCAGGAAGCGTGCCCTTGCCGGAAACTTCTCCCTTGTAAAGACTCACCAACCTTTCCTTGAATTTTTGGTTGTTATCACGATGCGCAATGTGAATGGCACAGACGCCGCAATAAAGCCCGCAAGGCGCAATAAAATCCGGATTCACCGTCATCATTCCAAGCCCTCCTGTTTTAAGAACTTTGGCCCGACACCGTCCGCAGCACCAGCCGGTGGTCGGCCTCTCGATCTTGTTTGTATGGTGCCTTATACTCCTGTTGCAAGCTGTGCGGCCAATGACCGGATATGCCGGTCGTCGGTTCCGCAGCAGCCGCCCAGAATCTTTAAACCCAGTTCCCGGTGCAGCGCGGCCACGGATTTGCCGAATGTTTCAGGATCTTCTTCTACCAGGCGGGTGCTGTTGTTAAGATCTTCGGGGCTGAGTGCCGCCGTATTGGCCAGCAGACCGATGACCCGTTGCCGGACAAGGGATGAAGAATTGACTGCATGCATCAGCGCTGCCCTGGCAGAGGTAACATGGGTGCAGTTGATCAGATAGGCCAACGGGCGCGGCGTCACGGCGGCATCAATTGCAGCGACAGCCTCTTTCAGCGGCGTACCATCCAGCAGCGTCCCTTCACGGCGGGCAACGAAACTCAGGACGTACGGCTTGCCGGTGGCGGCGAGCGCCAGGGCCAGGCCGGTTGCCTCGCTGAATGCCGGAAGCGTGGCGGCCAGAAGAAAATCGCACCCCGCGTCAGCCAGCTTCTCAGCCTGCCAGGCGTGGAACGCCTGCGCCTCGTCAACAGCCAGCGCTTCAGCAGGATTGTAGGCATCTCCGCGGCAGCTCATCAAACCGCAGATGACCACTT
>JAPLJE010000794.1:2409-3236 GCA_026388755.1 Deltaproteobacteria bacterium
TTCTCCGCATACGCGCCGTATCGCTTCCGCAGCGCATCAAGAAACCGGATATTGTCGCCGTTCACATCGACTCCGGCATAACCGGCAGCCTTGATCCGTTCCCGGCTCGCCCGCCATGTCGGGGTGGAAATGAGGAGCGGCAAGTCGAACTCGCGGCCGATGTCCAGGTACTGCCGGCATATGGTCTCCAGGGCCGCGCGTTTCGGATCCTCATAGATAAATGCGGAATTGATCAGAAATGCATCAAGTTCCAGGCTGCCATTGCGCCGGAGACGTTCGATGACCGCTCCCTCGCCGAGGATGCAGGGTGTGCTATCGAGAAATTCCGCAAAAGAGATATTGTTCATTCAATCTGAAACGCCATTCCGGAGTAGATGGGTCGACTGTCTGTAAAATTTTGGTAGCACATGCCATGGATGCCGTCAAGAACATTGCATAATAAATCAATCCGTTCAAATAAACGTATTGATAAAGTCATATCATGAACTATCTTTTCATTATGGAAAAGAAAGACATAGTGGGGGAAATGCCATGAGCAAAATAATGACACAACTGATAGGACTTGAAGTAAAGGCTGCGCTCGGCGCTCCTGTTTTGCTGTCTGAATTGCGGAAAGATTTTCCAGGAATGAACAAGGCCAAATTTGACCGGGATGTTTTGGATTTGGCGAGATCCGGGGAGTATCTTTTGATCAGACACGCTCACCCGGACAGCCTGACAAAGCAGGAAATGGAAATGATGATCCCGGATGGTGAAGGCGGGTTCTATTACGCAATCAACCCTCGGCCGGAAAGCAAGCCGACATCATCCAGGCGGAAGGGCCGCTC
>JAPLJE010000794.1:3279-13988 GCA_026388755.1 Deltaproteobacteria bacterium
TACCTTCACATCTGAAGCCGGTACAGCTCACAGGCACATGCAGGGTCCCACAATGGATAGCCGAATGGCTGAAGAAAGAAGGCGATGCATGTAGTCGGATCGAGACGGCATTGATCGAAAAATACAAACTTGTTCCACCGGAAAATGTGATGAGGTGATATCCAGTCTTCACTGAACATCAGAAACACCATAATGGTGGCATCTAAAGGCTTGAATACTGAAAGCGGGTGGCTGCGAATCAAGTTTATAATTACGGAGGTAAATTCCATGCAAGCGCATTTGAGAGATATCCGATTCATAATGGTAGCTTTTTTGTTAGTGATTGCAGTCTTCGCCATGGCCGGCTGCGGGGGAAGACTGTTCACCTATAAAGGAGACAAGGTAACCCAACAGAATCTTATGGTCGTGCTGAAGGATGGGAATCAACAGGGGGAATGGAAAACCAATGAACTTGCGATAAAATATCAATACCAGATGACGCCTGAAATCTTGAAATTTGCTGGAACCGTCGAACTGGTTGGCGGATTCGCCATTGGATTCAACTCTGTTAATCACCTTGCAGTGTATTTGTTATTTCTGGACAATCAGGGAATTGTTATTGAAAACGTCCTTATTTATGCGGGACAAAATAATCTCTCTATTCCGATTCCCATGGGCTTTGAAAGAACAATACCCATACCTGAGGGAACCCAATCAATTTCCTTTGCTTATGACGGAGAGTTGATGGATTTGAAAAATCATGACACAACAACTTATAACATTTGGCTCTCACCATCCTGATAATGAAATCGAAAACCGGGTTTATAATACTGAAATGATCTCACCTACGTACATGCGGTGATAATCTTTTTCCGGATAATTGGTTGCGATCCCCGGATCAAGAAAATGAGCAGGTTCCAAGTCCTGATAATAAATTTTTCTGCACTCGATAACCAGCCTGGCTTCTTTAAAATAGATGGATCCGCTTTTCGTTTCAGCCGGTGAGATGCCGGTTTCTTTGACCTTATCGCAATCGCGTCCCGATTTTGTTCCGCAGAGGTTTAGAACATGCTTATATTTCTGGTCAAAGAATGACAGCGTATAGGTATTGGATTTTTCAATAAATCCATATGTGTATCGGGTGGGTCTGATAAAAATAAAGCATACGTTTTTATTCCATAAAACACCAAGTCCCCCCCAGGATGCCGTCATCATGTTAAACGATTCTTTATTCCCGGCGGTTACAAGCATCCACTCGTCGCCGATAAGCTTAAAGACATTGTCTTCAATTTCTTCCGGCTTGATTATTCTGTGATCAGACATTTTCTTTCCTCCTGGTTTTCATTTGATTTCCGGCACAAGGACACTGTAAAGTTTCCATCCTCATCACGGAAAAATTGTCGCATAAATACATACATAGCATAGCAGAACTCGGGACCCGGAGCAAGAACCAGGAGGGTCAAACCGGAGCAAACCGGAGGGTCAAATCTCAATTCGGAGTTTTCGGACCAGAATATTCGGCAGGCTTTTGGGGTGGGGTTAAAAAAACACGTCTCAGCGTAATTTATTTAAAAGAGAGGATTTGAAATTGCGGGATTTGATTCCTTCCTGCCGATACTTCCGATGCTGGAGGACAGCAACCAGAGAATAGCCGGTAATCGAAGATGACAGGAAGGAATCTGCGTTATGATCAATACCAGGATTCATAGTACTTAACCCCTATTTGATAACGAACTGGGTTTTCTGAGATCGACTTACACCACCTGACTTCGGCAAGTGCCGTTTGTCGCATCATTGTAGTGTTTTCCGGTATTTTCTGATGCGAACTGCCGTTTTTTACTTGAATGAGCACCGCAGACCCAAGATGAAAAGCCATGTCTGAAACAAAATCCATGCCATCCTGACCATAGTTGATGGCTTTGGCACTGGAGCTGACAGGCATATTGAAATAAGAGCAGAGAATGGGCGCCTCAACCGTATAGCGATCCGTACGTCTTTTTTCATTAACGCTTGTCATTAGCAACCTCCTTTCCTGCCGAAATGGGCAGCGCAATTCCTTTCTGTATTGACCATCTGCTATATAAAAATGAGGGTCACTTAACATGTAACCCATCAATAATTTTTAGGAAAACTGAGAAAAGTTTCCAAAAAATTATTCCGAAATGAAAAAAAGGCTGGCTGGAAACGTTCCGGCCAGCCTTTTAAAAGGAGGAAAAAGATGAAGAAATTATTAGGTTTCTCTTAATAATATGCAAAATACTTGCCAAAAATATATCTTATTCGTAAGTTTTTAACTTTTTCCTATATTTCAATCGGTTATATCGGATATAATGGCGCCTTTTATTGATGCTTTTACTGTTGAGCAATGCGATCATCCGGAAAAGTTCAAAAAATTAAACCTGCATTTTTTTCGATTTCTTTAACTTTCTGATTTTTAATGCGATACAGAATTCTATTGTGTTCATAATAATAAACCAATCCATATATATCTAACAAATCAACAAGTTAGGGTTGAAACAGGAGGGCCAAGTCTCAACTCTATATGTTCTAAAAATGTATGCGGTTGAGACCTGATCCCTTATGACCCTTTTGTTTTTCTGTCATGAAGATCCGGAAGGTGTTTTAAAATGGCCCATTGTCCTCGGGGATTTGCCAGATAGTTGATTGATTCTCGCGACAAAATCGTCAGGTTGATCCGGTGTCACCACAATTGTACGATCAGAGAACTTTAGCACCACAGATCGATTGGGGTCTGTAGCAAAGGCGCGATACGAGCCGAGCCTGTTGTTGCTGAATTTTCCAGCGAAGCAGAACATGCCGCCGTTGCCGCAAGTTCGAATTGATCCGGACATTGCTTCGGCGACCACTTCGGCTGATCGCAAACCGGAAAGCCCTACTCTTGTGTTCCAGACCAAACGCCGGATGAGGAGTGCATCCATGGTCAACACGTATCCGCGAATGGTGAAAAGGGCGGCAATGAGGAGTATGGATAGCGGCATTGCGATCATCCCGAAAATCCATATCGGGTTGTTATGAGGGCCGGCGAAGGTGCCAATGGCCGGTATCCCAACAAGGATGAGGACGGACAATCCTGTCATGACTTTCAGAGATCTTCCCCAAGGGGCGTTAAACGTGGTGCGCGGATTCACCTGTTGCTCCTCAATAATTGATTCATAAGAAACTCCTTTTGTCATGGTCCGACCCCGAATGAGTAAGACCGTCTTTAGGTTTGTGGGCGCTCATGTAGTTTATCTGCTGCATTTGGCGCTATGGGAACTTACACGCCAATCAGTCCCATAATATGATGAGCTTCTTATTTTTATTTTCCCGTCCAAATTTCTTGACCCGGATCCCCCGACGTCTGAGGCCTTGCAACGCATAAACTTTTCGTTTCCTTTTTCATCGAATAAAAATGCAGTCACGGTTAATAATTTACATGGTTCACCGTCAGAAACAGAGCCTGATAAGGACAATTCGTCACCATTGACTCTTGGCGTTGACCATCCGATTTTATATGGAGTTACTGCCGGGGCAGTTTTCTCTTTTGCTTGTAATGTTTCGGGGAGTTCAATTTCCAAATATTTTTTTGTTTCGCGATTGGGTTCTGATGAATCAGTAGAGGAGGGGGGCTGATATTCTGGGGATGGTGCGGTATAGTTTGTTTCCTGGCCGATTGATTTCACTATTTTAGAATCAGATTGAGACGTCACCGGCGTGTTTGAAAATCGCTTTACGCCTTTTTTGTCCGTCCACATATAGACTTCCCCACAGACTGCGATGGATGACAAGAACAACGCGGAAAGAGCAACAATGATTTTGATCATATGCCTTCCTTCTGTCTTTGAGTTGGTGGACGGTCACCTTTCAGATATTAATCACAAGTAGCTCGGGTGGCTTCAACTTTCCAATCAGATCCTGCATAAGAACTAATGCGTGTTTTTTCTTTATGAAGAAGGCGGCGGGATAATTCTCACGGTTAGCGAGATCACGCTCAGTGTGAATATCAGTAATGATAACGAGCTTGTACAAAATCAACTCTTTCGTGCCCAACAACATATACAAGCCGATGTTCCTGAGTAATTCTACGAGACCAAACACCTGGTCCAAGAAATTTAAGAGGTTCAGGTTTGCCGATCCCTTGAAACGGATCTCGCATTATCGCTTCAACCATTTGAAAAATACGAAGAGCAGTCTTGCGGTCTGTCTCCACCCAGTACCGTAGATCCTCCCTAAACTCTGGTTGGAACACAGATTCCCGCTTTATGGTGGGTTGAGGCTTTTTCAATGGACGTTTACTCAAAACCGACCTCGTTTCGAAGGTCATCAATCGTTTGTGGGATACCTGATTCTTCCCGGACTCTATCAAGTGAGGTAAGAAGCCGCTTTGCATTGTTAGGCGATCGCAGCAGGTGTGCCGTTTCGAGTATGCCGGCCAACTCGTCTGCTGTTATCATGGCGACATCTTCACTTCCACGTCGCTGAATAATAACCACCTCCCGGTTTTTCGTTACTTGATCTAATAATGTAGCCAAACTTGCCCGTGCATGAGTATAAGTTGTTTGTATTGCCATATCTACCTCCCAATTTAATGTACAGATATACAGTACATATTTCCGGCAAAGATGTCAACTTTGATGACATTATGGGGAGCTGTGCTCATCTCACTCTCCCGAAGTCAAAAGCAATCACCCTCTGAATCGCTTCATGTTTTTTTATCTCTTGTTCCTCAGAAAAATGTCTGGCTGAATTTTTCGGCGCATACACTTTTTGCCAGATAACCGAAGCAATAAAGTTTTTACTACCGAAAATCTCATCCAGAAGAAATCGCGTTGTCTAAACACGACCTGGACCGTTTCATCAATCAATATATCAATACCTGTCCCCACTTACTCACTTACTATTCCGCATGCAAGGCATCAAGAACAGCTCCTGGATTCTTCGATGCGATACGCAATAACGCTTTAGCCGGCCCTACTGGTTTCCTTCTTCCTTGCTCCCAATTCTGCAAGGTTCGAACACCGACTCCGATCATAAGAGCAAATTCGCTCTGTGAAACATTGAGCTTTTCTCGAACAGTCTTGATTTCAGGCGCCTTGATTTCGTACATACGGATAGGTTCCCTGCTCCCAGCTTTAATCTCACCGGCTTCTTTTATACTGGCAACTATCTTTTCAAAAAGTTCTTTTTTCATGATAACAACTCCTTTACCATCCGCCCGAGCAGCTTAAGCTGAATGTCTTTTGTGAAAATGGAAGTCTCAATGAATAACATGCTTTTATTATACGCCATTGGCGCATCCTGTCAAGATTGAATCCTTTGTTTTAAAAGCTAAAGGCGCTGGATCTCAAAGGCTGAACGGAATAAAAGCATAAATACCTTGACAGCTACAATGTAGCCTAGTAATGATGAGAAGGCTTGGTAAAAGGGATCGGATAACCCGGAAGGATGCCGGCAAAAAAATCAAAAAGGGGTTATGACTTTTGTCACAACCCCTTGAATTTGCTGGTGGGCGGTAAAGGATTTGAACCTTCGACTTCTACCGTGTGAAGGTAGCACTCTCCCGCTGAGTTAACCGCCCAAACGGCGTAACGTATATCCCAAAGGAATCCCCTTTTCAAGCGAAAAATCATCAACCTATTCGATTTCCGCTTCCGCAGGTGACCAGAATGAGCGATGATTTAGAGCATCTCATAGATTCCCGCCGCACCCATGCCGCCACCGATACACATCGAAACAATACCTCTTTTGGCCTTTCGCCGTTTCAGTTCATGCAGTGCTTGTAGGCAATGATTGCCAGAGTTTCCAGGGCGGCCGGACTCAGGCGTTGCGCGGATGGCTGGATGATTTTCCGGACCCACTCGGCATATTCCGGACGGGTCCGGAGCTGGTATCCGCCGGCAACCTCGACCAGGAAGATGCCGCCTTCTCGATGGTCGTTTCTCAAGGGTCAGCGGCTCTTCGGATACAAAGAGAAAACTTTCAATGATAAACTTCAGTTCCGGCATGGGGTCTTTCATTCAGATACAAGGTGATGTTGCCGGTATCGGCGTGCTGAACGACGCCGGGAACATTGCGTTTAACCATTTCCAGTATGGCCAGAAAGGTAATGATGATCTCGGCTTTTCCGGCAGGGCTTAAGACCAGTTCCTGAAAAGTCAGGGAGTCCCTGACTTTCAGCAGCCGGATGAGCTCTGTCATACGATCCTTAATGGACAGCTTGTCGGCGACCACATCCAGAGCAAGGTCCGGGGACAGGTTGTCGATGATTCGCTGAAAGGCTTTAATCAGATCAAACAGATCCACACGGATTTCGCGATCCTGAAGGTTTCCGGGGCTGGATGTTTCCGCCGGGGACCTGATAAATGTGTGTTCCCCCAGCAGCTCTCTATCGTTTAGTTGCAGGGCGGCTGATTTCATTTGAAGATATTCCAGGAGGGGTCTGGCGATTTCCTGGCGGGGGTCTTCTTCATCGGAATCGTCATGAACCGGAAGCAGCATCCGGGATTTAATCTGGACAAGGGTTGCGGCCATGACCAGAAAATCTCCGGCAATATCGACATTCATGGATTTCATCCATTCGATATAATCCAGATAATGGTCGGTTATCAGCGAAATCGGAATGTCGTAGATATTGACTTCGTTTTTTCGAATCAGATAGACGAGAAGATCCATCGGACCTTCAAAAATATTTTCCAGTTGAACTTTATAGATGTCGCTGCACATGGAATGATTTGCCGATCTGAAATGTTTTAATGATCATTACGAGAGCGGGATTTAAAAGTCAACCGTAACGACTCAAGTAAAAGATTGCGGGTTGCAGGTAAAAGGCTGAAGGTATATAGGGATCAGCTATGCGTGATCACACAAAACTTCGGGCCAGAATTTTCTCATTTTATTTGCACCGGTCGGTGGTTGCGGTGGTGCTGGCGGTCTTTCTGTCCGGATGCGGTGGGTATGCGCCGATGCGGCCTACTCCGGCGTCGCTGCCGCCGGAAAAACGGCTGCAGCGAATGGGCTATACCATCCAGGTGGGTGCATTTTCCGTTGCGGAAAACGCGGCCAGGCTCTCCGATGTGCTCTCCGGTAAGGGGCTGGAAGCCACCTATTTCAGGGCCGAGGATGGCCTGTTCAAGGTGCGATTCGGTGATTTTGCCACCAAAGAGGCGGCCCGGAAAGAGGCTGAACGATTAAAGGCATCCGGAGTCATCGAAGTATTTTATATTGTCAGCCCCAGCGAATATGCCGTGGACCGGCAATCCCGCCTGGGAGACGCTTATCTGCGGGATGAACTGGTGAAAACCACGATGCGGTTCATCGACACGCCGTATCTGTGGGGAGGGAGCTCGGCCGATACGGGATTTGACTGCAGCGGGCTTACCATGACGGTTTATCAACTGAACGGTCTGAACCTTCCCCGAAACTCGAAACGCCAGTTTGAAACAGGATATTCGGTTCACCGTGACAACCTGTTGAAAGGGGATCTTGTATTTTTCTCTAACAATAAATGGGGAACAGTTACCCATGTAGGCGTTTATGCCGGCAATGGCCAGTTTATTCATGCGCCGGGAAAGGGTAAAAAGATCCGCACGGATTCGCTTTCAGCCCGGTATTACAATCAGCGGTATGTCGGCGCAAGGTCGTATCTGTAAGGACAGAAGGCAGATGGCGGATGACAGAGGACAGAATCCCGACCTACTTTCAGGAGACTGCTGAATTGTGAAAAATTTGATTCAAACCGATTTGATAAGGGGAGGTAGTAATGGCCTGCTGGATGAATCTTGGACAGAATCTTAAAATAAACGCCAGAAAATTTCCCAACACCGTTGCGCTTAAAGACAGCAGCAGAAGCTTTACCTATCCGGAATTGAACCAGCGGGTCAACCGGCTCGCCAATGGCCTGGTGTCCCTTGGCCTGAACAAGGGTGACAAGGTGGCTGTTTTTATGGAGAACAGCATCGAAATCGTCGAAATTTTTCTGGCAACGGCCAAAACCGGCATTGTGATGGTGCCCATCAATTTCCGGCTCATTGGAAAGGATGTGGCCTATATCGTCGACAACTCCGATGCCAGGGCACTGATTGTGGATGACGAATTTGCGCCGGTTATTCAGGATATCAAAGCCGATCTCCGACAGATTCCGGCTGAAAACTATATCGTTGTCGGCAAAGAGAGATCCGGTTTCAGATCCTACGATCAGATCATGGCTTCTGCTTCCGACTATGAACCGAATGCCGTCGTTAACCCCGAAGACACCTGGATTCTGATCTATACTTCCGGAACGACCGGCAAACCCAAAGGGGTGATCCGCTCCCATGAATCCCATATTGCGTTTTACCTGATCAATGCCATTGACTTTGGGTTCAGCCATCATGACGTCTGCATGAATGTCATGCCGCTTTGCCATATCAATTCCACATATTTTACTTTTACGTTTCTCTATATCGGCGGATCGGTCTATATCCACCCGGCCAGATCGTTTCGGGCCGAGGAAATCCTGCAGATTATTGAAAGGGAAAAAATATCCTTTATCTCCCTGATTCCCACGCATTACAATCTGATCCTCAGCGTCTGTGAATCTGCCGGAACCTGTGATGTCAGCTCCATCAAAAAACTGCTGTGCTCTTCGGCGCCGGTCCGAAAAAGCGTCAAAAAAGCCATCATGGAGTTTTTTCCCGGAGTCGCGCTTTATGAGGGGTATGGCTCTACCGAAGCCGGTATCGTAACGGTGCTGAAACCTGAAGACCAGCTTCGGAAGCTGGGCTCCATCGGATACGAGTCTCTGGGGACGGATTTTATCCGGATTCTGGATGAAAAAGGGCAGGAAGTGGCGCAAGGACAGGTCGGTGAACTTTACTCGAAAGGCCCCATGCTTTTTGACAAGTATTACAAGCTTCCGGAAAAAACCGCGAGCGCCTTTAATAACGGATGGTTCAGCGCGGGAGACATGGCAAGAAGGGATGAAGACGGCTTTTATGAAATTGTGGATCGGAAAGACAACATGATCATTACCGGCGGTGAGCACGTTTATCCCAGCGAGGTCGAGGAGGTTATCGGCAACCATCCGGATGTGTTTGATGTGGCGGTCATCAGCGTGCCGGATGATAAATGGGGAGAGCTGGTCATGGCCGTGGTGATTCCCCGAAACCCGATCGAAGAAAAAGAGATCATGGAATGGTGCAAAGAGAAAATGGCCGGCTATAAACGACCCAAGAAAATCGTTTTCATCATACCGGAAGACATGCCCCGGACCGCCACGGGGAAAATACTTCACCGGGTTCTCAGAGAACGTTTTTCACCATGACTTCATTTAAATATAACAGAAAGACTTAAAGACAAGATTACACATAACCTACAGAAGGAGACAGAAAATTCATGTTAAGCAAAGCGTACATTCCGTATAAGGGCTATTACAGCACCCCGTTTGCCAGGTGGCAGGGCAGCATGGCCAATGAACATTCCATCATTCTTGCAGCAGAGACTTCAAAACGATGGCTGGCTGAAAAAAAATGGGATCCCACGATGTTTGATTATTTGTTTCTGGGAATCACCATCGGGCAACCCCAGTGGTTTTATGGCAGCCCCTGGGCCGCGGCGCTGATCGGCGCTGTCAGCACGCCGGGAATGCTGATCAGCCAGGCCTGCACCACCTCCACCACCTGTATTTATCAGGCGGCTTCCGGCATTGAAACCGGGCTGTATCAAAACGTCTACTGCCTGATGACGGACCGGTGCTCCAACGGCCCCCATACCATCTGGCCGAACCCCAATGGCCCCGGCGGCGAAGTCATTTCCGAAAACTGGATGATGGACAATTTCGGCAGAGATCCCTGGGCAAAGGGCGCCATGATCCAGACCGCCGAAAATGTGGCCAAGGAAGCCGGCATCACCCGCGAAGAGTGCGATGCCGTGGCTTTGAGGCGGTATGAACAGTACATGGACGCATCGGCAAACGACAAGGCGTTTAAAAAGCGCTACATGTTCCCGGTCGAGGTCAAACTTTCCAGGAAAAAAACCATTCTGGTTGAAGACGATGAAGGCATTACGCCCTGCACAAAAGAAGGCCTGATGACCTTGAAGCCGGTCCTTCTGGACGGCACCCATACCTTCGGCGCGCAAACCCACCCGGCGGACGGCAACTGCGCCGTAACCGTGACCACCCGCGAAAAGGCAAAAGAATTGAGTGCGGAAGCCGGTGTTGAAATTCAGGTGGTTTCTTACGGATTTTCCAGGGCGAAAAAAGGATATATGGCAATGGCCGTTACTCCGGCTGTCAAAATGGCGCTTGAAAAAGCCGGTATCGGCATCAAGGATGTCAAAGCCATCAAAACCCACAACCCGTTTGCCGCCAATGACATCCACATGGCCAAGCAGATGGGAATCGATGTCATGAGTTTCAATAATTACGGAAGCTCACTGATTTACGGCCACCCCCAGGCCCCGACTGCCGGACGGTGCATCATCGAAGGCATCGAGGAAGTCGTCATGGCCGGAGGCGGTTATCTGCTCTGGGGTGGCTGTGCAGCCGGGGATACCGGCGCCGCGATGGTATTGAAAATCGGATAGGTTGTCAGCGATATTTTGTAACGTATTTTCTCCCGTTCATGGGAATCATTTCCCCATTATTCAATGATCTGAGAGCGTAAAAGGCTTTCAGATCATTGAATATCCTGATGGCTTCGTAAAAAGTCCAATATCTGCGTTGCGCTTCATCCTTCGTCATTGCGACGTAC
>JAPLJE010000607.1:0-2363 GCA_026388755.1 Deltaproteobacteria bacterium
GAACTCTAAAAGGAAAGCCCGTTATGTTTAAAGAATATTTAAATAAGATGATCCATCACATCAACCTGAGCGAATCCGAGATGGCGGAGATGATGACCGAGATTTTTTCAGGAAACATTACCGATGCGCAAATCGGCGCATTTATGGCTGCCCTTGCCACCAAGGGCGAAACCTTCGAGGAACTGGCCGGCGCCGCCAGAATCATGCGTCGAAAAGCCACGCGTGTTCAGACGTCGGCGGCAACCGTTGTGGATACCTGCGGCACGGGCGGAGATGGCGCGCACACGTTCAACATTTCCACCACAACTGCCTTTGTCGTGGCGGGCTGCGGCGTGACCGTCGCCAAACACGGAAACCGTTCGGTGTCCAGCAAATGCGGCAGCGCGGACCTGCTGGAGGCTCTGGGCGTCAACCTGAATTGCGGACCGGAACTGGTTGAAGAAGCCATCCGGGAAATCGGCATCGGGTTCTTGTTCGCACCGCTGTTCCATAGCGCCATGCGCCATGCAGCCAAGGCCAGAAAAGAAGTCGGCCTTCGCAGCATTTTCAATATGCTGGGGCCACTGACCAATCCGGCAGGAGCCAATTGCCAGCTTCTGGGCGTCTATGCGCCGGAGCTGACCGAGATGTTTGCCCAGGCCCTTCGGCTTCTTGGCACCAAATGCGCTTTTGTGGTGCATGGTCATGACGGCCTGGATGAAATATCCATCTGCGCGCCGACCCGCATCTCCGAACTTCGGGACGGAATGATCCGCACCTACGACATCAGCCCGGAGCAGTTTTTCGGACAACCTGCCTCACCCGAGGCGCTTTCCGGCGGCGACCCCGCAGCCAATGCAGCCATTACGCGGAATATCCTGAACGGCGAAAAAGGCCCCTGTCGGGATGTGGTCCTGATCAATGCCGCAGCCGCTCTGGTAGCAGCCGGAAAAGCCGATCAGTTGAATGAAGGGCTTCGACTGGCCGCCCAGGCCATTGACAGCGGCGCGGCAACGGCAAAGCTGGACAGCCTGATCCGGTTTACAACAGCATAAAAATCGTGCAGAAACACCGGGAAATCGCCGCCCTGCTTCAAAAAACACCTGAAAAAGAGCTTCGGGAACAGGCGCTTCAGCCAAGGAAGCGCCGGCAGTTTCTGGAAAGACTCAGACAACCGGGACAGAGCGGAATCAACATCATTGCCGAAATCAAGCGGGCATCGCCTTCCAAGGGATTGCTTTGCCCCAATCTGGACCCGGCTGCCCTCGCCAGAAACTATGAATCCGGAGGCGCGGCCTGTCTGTCGGTCCTTACCGACCGGCAGTTTTTCCAGGGAAGCCCGGAAGACCTGCTGGCAACCCGCGCAGCCACACAGCTCCCCGTCCTTCGAAAGGATTTTCTTATCGCTGCCTGTCAGATCTACGAGTCCTGTATCCTTGGGGCGGACGCCGTGCTGCTGATCGCACGCATCCTTTCCGCGAATCAGCTCAGCGAACTGCTGGATATCTGTCATGCGCTCGGGATGGATGCCCTGGTCGAGGTGCATTCGGAATCGGATGTGGCATCCGCAGCCCGGTCCGGAGCAAAACTGATTGGCATCAACAATCGGAATTTACAAACCTTTCACACGGACATCGCCACATCCATGCAACTTGTTTCCCTGCTGGAACCCGATCAGATCCCGGTTGCCGCCAGTGGTATCCAAAACCGGCAGGACATTGAGCGCCTTTTAGAATCCGGTATTTTTAATTTTCTGATCGGCGAAAGCCTGGTCAGATCCAATGACCCGACAGCCTTTCTGAAATCTTTAATGACGGCATCACAATGCGAAGTCACAGCTTAGCAGCGGGAATTACAATGCCTTCACCCATTTGAGTAAGGCGCCATGACTATTATGCACATGATATATTTAAAATAAATTCCATGGAGTCGGTGGTTCTGATATTTTTGTACTGTTTGAACCTGGCAAATTCATCTTTTCCATGACGATATTGTTTCTTTGCAAAATAATGATATATTCGTCACGCATGGTATTGGCTATCCCCGATATCCGCCTGGCCAGTGAACGTACAAGTGAAAAGCCATGTTTGGATGCTTTTTTAATCAGTATCTGATGAAGACCGGGGACCTCTTCCTTGGGTATGTTAAGTGCTTTGCTCAACTGGTTGTCATTTGTTCCCACAATAAGGGTGCAAAAATGATTTGGCTTAAGCACCCTGGCACATTCGAAGAGAACTTTATCCATATCCTGAATATACAAATCAAATTTTTGACGAATCGTTCGACCTCGGAGTCCTATCATTTTTTCTTGTAATTCATCTGGATTTATTCCCATTGTCTCCAGATGAAATGCATCATTTTCCAAATAATTGATTGCAAAACTA
>JAPLJE010000607.1:2448-9375 GCA_026388755.1 Deltaproteobacteria bacterium
GATTTACAAATCGTGCATCCCCTTCCAGAATTGTTGCTTCTCCAATTTCGAACTCCATACATTCCATGACCCGCTGTATTTTTTCCACAACAAAAACATAACGTTCAAGAATAGATCGGAATTGTTCAATCGGTACCGTGTTTTTACTTCGCTCAAAGTAACCGGCACTGTCCAAATAAGCCAATAATAGAAAATTATAAACATCAAACTGGTCACTTCCGCTGATATCGCTGAATTGCTTAAAACAATCAATTTGAAAAAGCGGAGCTTCAATGACTTCGTCGCTGTGTTGTCGGACGCCGTTTTTCTTTAATTTCTGAACTGGATGACCCATTTTATTAAAAAAATGATCGAAAATTATATCAGGGTTCTGCAAAGCTACTTGGATATACTTTCGTGGAAGTGTGAGGGACTTGAATTTGGTTTGTGCCATAAACCGACAAAAAGGACTTGCATCAAATCCGATTGATTTGATTCCCATCAAGCATGCCTCGATCGGAACAGTTCCTGATCCCATCATGGGGTCCAATACGGTATCCCCTGTTTTCAATCCCATGATATTCATCAGAGCCTTAATCATCTGAGGGTGAAATTTACCGCGATAGGGGAATAGGCCATGCGTTGCATATCCCGTTCTGAACTGATTGCTTTTAAAAAATGATTTTAAGCGTGATGAAGAATAATTGGGTAATTGTACCGAATCACCGGTGCACATATGAAAATGCCGGGTGTATTTTTTATTTACACGCACAAAATAGGCGCCATTTTGAATAATATCATCATCCGTGAGAATTTGACTTTCATAAAAGGCCAGCGCCAATTCATAAACTTCATTCAACTGGGGGGAAATTTCCAGGTGCTTTGGGAAAAGACGGTGATACATCCCTCTTGAAAGGATATCGGAACACCTAAAAGACAGATCTGCCTCAGCAGTATTATCGAAGGGCTCTGCCATCAGTACCTTTTATTATCGGGGGAACGTCCAAGGACAAATCGTCATGCTCAATTTCAATAACAGCAAGAACACCATCACGAATTGACAGATTTTTCCAGACTGGAAAATATGGTTCAATTTCCGCGTAATTCCCTATTCGGTCTGTTAAATACCGGTACATTTCCCTGGAAGGAAGAATCAAAACACCTCCTGCCAGTTTGCCATCCAGCAGGCCAACCGCCATCTTGTTTAGCGCTCGATGGCTGGAGGAAATGTTTCCGGTTTCCCATTCAACCGCAAACCATCGACCATCAATCAACTTTTTTACAGCATCTATGGGGCCAGGCTTCAGCCGTGACGCAATTGACAT
This sequence comes from Deltaproteobacteria bacterium, assembly GCA_026388755.1. Taxonomy (GTDB): domain Bacteria; phylum Desulfobacterota; class Desulfobacteria; order Desulfobacterales; family Desulfatirhabdiaceae; genus RAAP-1. Next base: position 3,753 of record JAPLJE010000607.1, read on the forward strand.
GCGATATTCTATTGTCCAGCCCTCTCGGACAAGATAACACATGCAGTTTTTCTTAATGGGCACAACGCCATTTGCCATTTTTACCGGATACAGAATGAAACGGTCGCTCCCCTGAGGCCAAGTAACCGAGCGGATGGCATTTCTAACTTGTTCGAGAATTGTCTCCAGCTCAGATGATAGAGCAAAACTACCTTTTTGGATCAGAAATTCGGTTTTCAGGATCTTCATTAAACATCGCCTCCAAAGCTGAAATAATTTCTGTTGAAGATATTTTGAGAGCGGTTGATAATTGGAAAACAGTTGTAATTGACGGCTGCCTTAATCCCCTTTCCAGAAGCGATATATAGGTTCTGTCAAGATCACTCTCCTGAGCCAGTTTTTCCTGAGAAAGATTGGCTTTTTTTCTATATTCGCGGAGAATTTGTCCAAATGCCTGTTCCAGTTTCATTATTTCACCCTTTTTTATTGTATTAGATATACAGATGCCGCTATTGCTCATCTACAGACTATAGTCTTCAAAAAAGAAATTGAATGATTTTCCCGATCATGTTATTGATATTTCAATTCACCGTATTTTTTCTGACGACTTTTTGAATTTTTTTACAGGGTAGAATCAATGTCTTATTCTAATTCGTTTTTTAAAGCACTGGGAATGGATCCGGATGACAAATCATCCTTAAAAAGGTTTTCCCAATCCATCGGGATACCTTTGCACATACTTAATCATTATAATGACACCCATACCGTTCCTGTTGGATCAGATTTACAACTGATTATGGATTCCACACAAATTACATTTTATGAATTAATGCTCAGAATGGGCGTATTCGACAGTGAAATCATCTCGGCAATTCAGCAAAATGCCGATCAGGTTTATACAATCATTAAAAACATGTGCGGAGAGAATAAAATCAGGGGCGTAGTGCCACCAATGGTTTTTAGAACAGAATCAGGCAAGTTATATCAGGGCGATTGTCTGGATTTGATGCACCATTTAGAAAGTGACAGTATTGATTTGATATTTGCCGACCCTCCATTTAATCTGAACAAGCTTTATCCTTCAAAAATTAATGATAATTTAAAATCAGAACACTATTTGAAATGGTGTGAAAAATGGGCAACAGCATGCATTCGCATTTTGAAACCGGGGGGGAGCTTCTTTATCTGGAATTTACCCAAATGGAACACGGACATGTCCAGTTTTTTAAACAAACGGTTGACGTTCCGTAACTGGATTACAGTGGATATTAAATATTCCCTGCCCATAAAAGGCAGGCTTTATCCTTCTCATTATTCCCTTCTTTATTATTGCAAAGGGCAAAGGCCGACAACGTTTCATCCGGATCGTTTGCCCATGCCTGTTTGCCCCCATTGCACCGGAGATTTAAAAGATTATGGCGGTTATAAAAACAAAATGAACCCTAACGGAGTCAATTTATCCGATGTCTGGCTGGACATCCCGCCGGTAAGACACGCAAAATACAAAAAGCGAAACGGTTCCAACGAACTGTCTGTTAGACTGTTGGATCGCATTATTGAAATGGCTTCTGATGAAAACGATCTTGTCTTTGACCCTTTTGGCGGATCAGGGACTACTTATGCAGTTGCTGAAATCAAAAACAGAAAGTGGATCGGCGTTGAAATCGGGCCAGTCGATGATATTATCGACCGCATTCAAAACATAAAAAACGACATGAATTATTTAGAAAAATTCAGACATGACCTGAATTGTCTTTTCACGAATAAAAATTTGATCAAGAGAAATAGAGATGGAAGGTGGACACCGGATTCAGTCAGGAAAGATGCATCGGTTTGATTATAGACCGGAAATAAAAATCTGCGGGCTGACGCGGGCGAACGAAGCCGTGGCCTGCGCCGAGGCCGGGGCCGACGCCATCGGACTGGTGTTTTATCCGCCAAGCCCTCGGCATCTCACCCCCCAGCAGGCCAGGGAAATTAGCCTGGCTCTGCCGGATCAAATCGCCCGCGTGGGCGTTTTTGCCAACAGCCCGGTTTCAGATATTCAGAAACGGATCGGCGACTGCAGGCTGACGGCTATCCAACTGCATGGGCAGGAATCCCCGGACATGGTCAGACAGTTTTGCGACAAGGGCATTCGCGTCATCAAAGCCCTGTTTATCCACAAATATCCGGCAGCGGCGTTTCTGGTGGAATGCGGAAAAGGCCGGCTTCCCGGCGGCAACGCCCTGACCTGGAACTGGAGTGAGGTGAAATCCTTTGGACAGTCTTACCCCCTGATTCTGGCCGGAGGCCTGAGCCCGGACACCATTGCCCGGGCAGTAGCCGATGCTGGCCCCGATGCCGTCGATGTCAGCTCTGGAGTCGAGTTCAGTCCCGGACGCAAGGACATCAAAAAAGTCCGAGCACTGATTCAGGCCATTTCCCTCTGCACCATTGAAAGACCGCCCAGACGGATCTGGAGGCTGCCCGAATAACCATGATCGTCGAACCAGCCGAACGATTACCCGTGCAGCGGCATTGGCAACGATAGAACATATTCGGTTTTTATCTTGCTTTCGGGTTTTTTTACATCGTATAGAGAGGAGCAGATTTCATCCAAAAAAACTTTTGAATTCGGAGCACTCCTATGGACACCATCTATGATTTGAGCAAAATCACCCGCTCACTGAAAACCGATGAGAAGGTGATCGGCTTTACGGGATTTTCCATTGATCGGAATAATCAACCTGGCACAGAAGGCGTGCTTAAAATTTCCTCTTATTCCAGACCGGACTGGAGTGGTTATTTGACCCTGACCTTTATCATGGAGACCGGAGGAGATTCCCAAATCAAGGATGATCTCATTCGTCATTTTTCCAGCATCAATGAAAACACCCTACGGCCGCATTTCAAGGAAGAATTTGAAACCATCTTTCGATGCCCGATGGATACGCTGTCCAAATCTTCGGCTTGGTATTTTGAAGAGATCAATATCTATTCCAAAGCGTTAAAGGGAAGAGAGCGCCGAATTGTCGAACAGCATCTGATCCCTGCCCTTGAAAAGATGCTGTCGTTTCATTTTGAACCCGTGGAATGGTGGGATCAGCAGCCCCGTAAACCCGATGCTGCTCAGTCATCCACCAGCAAAAATAAGATAGAGGCCGGATCACTGAAATCGGAATTACTGAAAACCGATGAAAAGGTGATCGCCTTTACGGGTATTTCCATCGATCATGGCAATCAACCCGGCAAGGAAGGCGTGCTTAAAATTTCCTCTTATTCCAGGCCGGACTGGAGTGGTTATTTGACTCTTACCTTTATCATGGAGACCGAAGGAGATTCCCAAATCAAGGATGATCTCATCCGTCTTTTTTCCAGCATCAATGAAAACACCCTACGGCCGCATTTCAAGGAAGAATTTGAAACTATCTTTCGATGTCCGATGGATGCGCTGTCCAAATCGCCGGCATGGTATTTTGAAGAGATCAATATCTATTTTAAAGCGTTAAAGGGAAGAGAGCGCCGAATTATTGAACAGCATCTCATCCCTTCGCTGGAAAAGATGCTGCCGTTTCGCTTTGATCCCGTGGAATGGTGGGATCAGCAGCCCCGGAAACCCGATGTTGCTCAGTCATCCACCAGCAAAAATAAGATAGAGGCCGGGTCGCTGAAATCAGCATTGATGAAATGGCTCCGATCGTTTTAATCGGGTTTTGACTGCTAAAGGGCATGAAGCCGGATAATTTCAAGAACAAGCTCCGTTGTCAGAACCATATCGCTCAGACGAACCCACTCCCGCACAGTATGCATATCCCGCATGCCGGTTCCCAGAACGCCGGTCATGATTCCTTTTGAAAAAAAGACATTGGCATCCGCACCGCCGCCGGTGATTTTGGGAATCAACGTGCGTCCCAGATTTTGGGCGGCCTTCATGGCAAGGGTCACCACCGGGTGGTCCTCGGGGATGTGGGTGCGGGTAAAATCCGGCATAATCTCAACTTCCAGCCGGGGGTTGCCCGCTTCGGAAGACTGGGGGACATAATCCTGAACAGCGGTTTCAAAGGCAGACACAATGGTCCGGGTCAAATCCGCCAGCTTCTGGGGATCATGGCTTCTGACCTCGCCGTTTACCGTCACCAGGCTGGGAATGATGTTGGTCGCCACGCCTCCCTGAATCACGCCGATATTGCAGGTGGTTTCCTGATCGATGCGGCCGAGCGTTAGGCTGGCAATGGCCTTACTGGCAATGGCGATGGCGTTGATGCCTTTTTCCGGAGCCGCGCCGGCGTGAGCGTCTTTTCCATATACCATAAATTTCAGGTGATTGGCACCTGGCGCGCGGGTGACAATTCCGGCGGTATCGGTTGCATCCAGAGCATAGCCGAATTTTGCGGTTAACCGGCTAAGATCCAAATTTTTAGCGCCCTGAAGCCCGATTTCCTCGCAGATCGTCAGAACTATCTCCAGCGGGCCATGCGGGAAACGTTCTTCCTGAAGCACCGTGAGCACCTCCAGTAAAATGGCAACAGCGCTTTTGTCATCAGCTCCCAGAATGGTCGTTCCGTCGCTGCTAAACACGCCGTCCTTATAGACAGGTTTCACGCCGTTTCCAGGCTCGACCGTATCCATGTGCGCATTTAGCATCAGAGCCGGAACATCCACGCTGCCCCTGAACCGCGCAATCAGATTTCCCGTGTTGCTGCCGACAGACTTTCCGGCATTGTCCACAAAGGTTTCCGCTCCCATGGCCTCGAGCATATTCTGAAGTTCACTGCAAATTGCCGCTTCATTTCTGGATACGCTGTCTATTTGAACCAGGCGACTGAATGTCTCCGCCAGTCTTTCCGGATTGATCATTTGCATCTCCTCATATCAATTATTCATGCTCTGCAGCGGCGCCGGAATCAATCCGCCCAAGCGAATAAACCGGTTGTCGCCGTCACCGTTGTTGACCGCCATGATGACAGACTGCCCCAGAAGGCCTCCAAAAAAAGCGCTGTCTCCGGCTTTTTTTCCGGGAACAGGGATCAGCCGGGTTGCCGTTGTTTTTTTGTTAATCACGCCGATCGCCATCTCATCCGCAATGATTGCAGCAATGGTTTCCGCTGATGTGTCACCGGGACTGGCCACCATGTCGAGCCCAACGGAACAGACACAGGTCATGGCCTCAAGCTTTTCAATGGACAGGAGTCCGGCTCTTGCAGCCTCGCCGATATTCAGATCTTCGCTGACCGGAATAAAGGCGCCGCTCAGTCCGCCCACATGAGAACTGGCAAAGGCGCCGCCTTTTTTGACGGCATCGTTTAACATGGCAAGGGCAGCGGTGGATCCGGGGACACCAATGCTTTTCAGCCCCAAACTTTGAAAAATCTCACCGACGCTGTCTCCGATATTGGGCGTCGGGGCGAGGCTCAGATCCACAACGCCGAACCGGATGCCCAGAACCTGGGCCACTTCCCGGCCGATGAGCTCGCCGACACGGGTTACCTTGTAAGCGGTGCGCTTGATGATTTCCGAAATCTGTCCCAGATCGGGCCTGGCATCGGATGCCAGGGCACGGTCGATGGCTTTTTTGACCACGCCGGGACCACTGACTCCGACATTAATGACCGCATCGGACTCGCCGATGCCCAGATAGGCACCGGCCATGAACGGAATATCT
>JAPLJE010000103.1 GCA_026388755.1 Deltaproteobacteria bacterium
ATTTGATAACGCCCATGCCGTTAACATCGGCAGTGGGCCATCACGGCGTATGAGTTCAACACACGATCATCGGCACCGCCATGGCACGACCAAGCCGTACAAGTATCAAGGCGCGTTGGAGCTGTTACAGGATTTCTGGAACGAGGTAGATGCCGTATTGAAAGAGAAAGGAAGTATCCTATGAAAACCTTGCGAATTGGCATAGCTTCCTATGAAGAAATGAAAGAGCGCACGATGGCAATTGCGCGTGGCGAATTGAAACCTGGAGATGACGAGCCAAAACTTTGGTTCACATCAATCGAAAGTCTTGCCCGTGTGCTGTCAGATAAAAATCGCACACTGCTCAACCTCATTATTGAGCAACAGCCCAAGTCTATTGCCGAATTGGAAACCTTATCAGGTCGTGCCAAATCCAATTTATCACGCACGTTGAAAAGCATGGAGCGTTTCGGCCTGGTTGAATTGCTCAAGGGTGAAGGCAGTGCAGTGTGTCCTCGTGTTCCCTATGAGGAAATTCAACTTGATTTGCCGTTTGCTCACCATCAACGGGGCCATTTGGCGGCTTTGCGCTGACAAATGCTATGAATGTTTAAGGATTGTCCACCGCGCACCCGCTTAGAGGGGATGAAATACGAGCGGTCAAAGCATGGTTGAAGGAACGAGCGAGGACGAAGCCGGATGGAGACGCTTTTTTATCAGCGAAAGGCGGTTTCCTTTGAACAGAAAGACGACATGGCTTGCGATCCGCGCATATGGAAAGAAAGCAGGACTTGCTCTGCCCGCTCATCCGCACATGCTCCGACATGGTTGCGGTTTCGCCCTGGCCGATCAAGGGGCTGACACCAAGCTAATTCAGGATTATTTAGGACACAGGAATATTCAACATACTATAAGATACACGGCGACAAATCCGGCGCGGTTTGAAAAACTTTGGCGTTGAGGTGAGTCTGGAGGTTCTAACGCTCCGCATAAGCCGCCAGCCAAGGAAGCCTGATTGATGCAACGCCGCTGGTTTCGGCTGGCCTTAATGCGGTTGTTATGCATTAATATCTTTCAGAATCCTTCTTCCATTTAATATAGACCCGTTATGCCCTAAAAAGTAAAAATCAATTTTCGGAGCATAAATCTGTTTGAACATAAACATGAGCATCTTGCTGTTTAACATTGCTACCAATTGTTTATTGCCACGCACTAAGCCTTTTTTGCCTTCAAACTCACCAAGTAAAGCAATGTTTTTTGAAAGAGGAAAATATACTTGTGTACTTTTCTGTCCAAATCCAGGACTTTCCCGATATATTGGTGGAATCTTTTCTGGTTCGTTCCAACTCAGATTTACGGGGTTGTCTGTAGTGATAAAAGGGCCAGATTCCTCCGTTGACTGAATTAACAACCAATTGCGTCCTTGTAAGTATGGCAGAATTGCATTTATTCCAAACATTTCCATTCTAATATGGTGTTCTTTTGGAAATTCGATTTTGTATGCTTTACTTTTGTGAAAGGTTTTGATGTCTTCATACGAAATATCGTCGTTGGCTTCATATCCACCGGCTTTCATTTGCGTTATCTGAGACTCCCAGCGTTCTTTTGTTGCCAAAGATAGATCCATTAATTTCTCTAGTATCTGCGCTTGAAACTGTCTCCAGTTCTCACGTTGTTCTGGTAATCTAATGGCGAACAAAGCAATTAGTGTAAAAATACAATCTTTGTTTGTGCCATCTATCTCTAATAATTCTTCAATTTGTTTTAATGCTGTTGCCGCTTTTCCTTCGAACTCTGCATAAGAATTTTCTACCGCATTTGGATCAATTCCTTCAATATCAACGCGATTAAAGTCCCTAATTCCACCGATATTCCTTGGTGTCGTTTCAAAAAATTTTTTCTCTTTGAAATCAATGACTGTTAATTTTGATTTTTTAGACCCACCCTTTGTGAATCCTTTTAGATAGCACTGAGAAAGATAGTGATGATGCCTTGCCTTCATATCTCTTGCTCTTGCATGTTGTATGGAAAGATAACGTGGTGCTTTTTATAAATAACATATTTTATTGATAAGTGATTCTGTATGATATTTTCATGGCACTTGTCAATTTTACAGATGCATTTCGCCGCCGGCATTGGCTATGTTCGTGCAATGCTGTGGAATCTTTTTCAGAGCCTCACCCATTTCTTGTGCCGCAATCCGCAGCTCATAATTTTTTTGCAGGTTCATCCAAATATCCGGTCCGGTGCCGAACCATTTGCCCAGGCGCAAAGCCGTGTCGCCGGTAATACTGCGCTTGCCAGCAATAATCTGCGTTAGCCGGTTCGTCGGCACGCCCAATTCTTTCGCAAGTTCGTTTGCGCTCATACCGAGAGCTTTCAGCTCGTCGGCCAGGTGTTCCCCTGGATGAATGATAAATCTCGCCATAGTTACCTCCTAATGACAATCCACGATTTCCACGTTAAGTGCGCCAGGTGACCCATCCGGCCATTCAAAACGAATCCGTCATTGATCGTTAATGCGAATACTGTATTGGCCTTTGCGATCCCCTTTGAGTGCTCATGCTGTACCCTACAATATTATACGCTGTACGTCAAATGTCTACTTTGTTGGAAGTTTTTATTTCTGTCAATGGTTTTGAGCAACTCCACCAACTTGCGGATACGGACGAAAACGCTGAAACACGTTCCATTGTGAAACGCTGGTTGCATCCCCGGTTTTACATGGTTTTCCGCATTCCTAACCTTTTTGATGTTCCAAACTGAAACGCCAGCATTGCCAACATGGCCCCTGCGAACAGCCATCTCTTTTCATCATGATAATTTAAACATAATATTTCAATATGTTACTGATATATTTTTGGGCTGGCATCAATTTTGATTAGAGGAAGTATCATGCAGCGCTTTGGAAAGGGAAAATAAGTGGATGGAACAAATTCTGGTGAGCATGGACATCCGGCAGGAGGCTGACAGCCCTTTTCCGCTCTTTAATCAGGCCGAGACGGGCGGTTTTCTGGCAGCGGTATATCGGGCCATTCATCTGGCGGAACGGATCAAGGCCAATGTCCATCTTTTATTGGTTTGGTATCAAGAACCGACATCTTCCCCGGTAGATGCCTTCACCGGACTGGAAGATGCGGCAAAAAAGCATCTTGAATTGATGATTGAAAAAGCCAGATCCAATGGGGTGAGTGTGCATTATTACATTTCTAAAGGGAATTTTGAAGATGAAGTCATCCGGTTTGTCGCAGAGAAAAAAATCACGCTGCTGATTCTCGGGCTGCCGTATGGGAATTCTGAAAGTTCCGTGGAATTCAATAAAGCGCTTTACGGTATCCGTCAAAACGTCCGGTGCGCCATCGAGCTGGTGCGGCGGAAAGAACCATTAACAAGGAGGAAGTAACATAATGACTCTACCCTGGCATCTTTACCTGCCGATTGCAGGCAACAGCGTGAACATTCTGCTGGTTTTCGGAATGGGCGGCATTGTCGGGCTCTTATCGGGCATTTTTGGAGTGGGCGGAGGGTTTCTGATGACCCCGCTGCTGATCATGATGGGGATTCCGCCCACGGTGGCCGCAGCTTCCGATTCCAATCAGATTGTAGGCGCTTCCACGGCCGGAACCATCGCCCATTTTCGCATGGGCAATGTGGACATCAAGATGGGTCTGCTGCTCCTTGTTGGCGGCGTGATCGGCGGAACCGGCGGTGTTCAGTTTATCAAGGTTCTGAACCGTCTGGGCAGCGCTGATTTTCTAATTTCCGTCACGTATGTTCTGATGCTGGGCTTTATCGGAATTTATATGTTCCAGGAAAGCCTTCAGGCCCTGAGAACCCGGCATAAAGAACCGCCGGCTTCCGCTTCCAAGCCGTCGGCTTATGCCCGGATTGTTCAGGCATTGCCGGGGCAGATAATGTTCGATAAATCAGGCGTCCGGCTCTCTGTCCTGATGCCTCTGGTTCTGGGCGGATTTGTCGGCGTGCTTTCTGCGATCATGGGGGTCGGCGGGGGCTTTATTATGGTTCCCGTCATGGTGTATCTGCTGCGAATGCCCATGCACGTCGTGGTTGGTACCAGCCTTTTCCAGATTTTGTTTACTTGTGTGAATGTAACCGTCATGCAGGCATACACCAATCACACGGTCGATTTTGTCCTTGCCCTGATTCTGCTTTTGGGCTCAACGATTGGCGCCCAGTTCGGCGTCCGGATCAGCAAAAAACTGAAAGCCGATCAGTTAAAAATCCTTCTGGCATCTCTGGTGCTGGTCGTAATGGTCAAAATGCTGTTGGATCTGCTGCTCACCCCGAACATCCTGCTGGCGTATATCGGAGGACATTAAAATGACAAGAACATATGCCGCAATGATAATGGCTTTAATGTTTCTAGCCCAAGCTTCGCTGCTGAAAGCCGAGGAGCCGCTTCAGATATCCCCGTTCCCGGACCGGATATCCATTGGGACATTTTACAACGGCACCCGGGTTGCCATCAATGGAACCTTGCCGGCGGACAGTGATGTTATTGTCCGGATGACCGGCGAGACGTCTGAACTCCGGATGAAAAAGAAGGGGAAAGTCTTCGGACTGCTCTGGATGAACCGCGATACCGTGACGTTTGAATCCGTACCCAAAGCGTTTTTGCTCTACACGCCCCAACATTTTGAGGACAGCTTCAAGACCCTGCAGAAAGACGCTCCGGTCCGGCAGCTCGGACTGACGGCCCTGGAAGAGAAAATCACCGTCAGTCCGGATTCAAGTGAAAGCGGGATGTTGGTTAAGGAGCTGTTGAAACTGAAAGAAAAAGAAGGCATTTATGCAGTCAGCGACAATGTCCATTATGCGCCACTTGCCGAAGGCCGGAAACAATTTGAGGCGGATATCACCCTTCCCCCCAAACTGGCTCCTGGAAGCTATAAGGTTGAGGTCTATATGGTTAAAAATGGAACCATCGTTGCAAGCTATGATCATTCCCTGACCGTGGCGATGGAAAGTTTTCCCAAAATACTGTCCCTGCTTGCATTCGATCATGGCGCGATGTATGGCATACTGGCGACCC
>JAPLJE010000046.1 GCA_026388755.1 Deltaproteobacteria bacterium
ATAAGGGAGAATGAGGATCTGCCCCAAATTCCGGGATTCATATCCGGATTGACTGGTCCATGTATCATTGAACTTGTTACTGATAATTCAGAACAATCTCCAATGATGGACAGGCTTTTGATGCTTAAACAGATATATGATGCATGAAAAAATCAATTGGGTGTAAATATAGGTCGTGTACCGATCCTGGTTTCCCATGTTAGTGTATGGCGGTGGTCCCCAAAAACTGGACAATGTGATAAGCTCTAAGTCAGCCTAAAAGCAGAAAGGAACTGACAATGAGCAACACACGCAAACGGTACAATCCTGAATTCAAGGCAAAGGTCGCGCTGGCCCACCCTTAAGAACGAGGAGACCATTTCTGAGCTGGCCGCACGGTTCGGAGTCCACCCGACCATGATCACCGCCTGGAAGCGCACTTTGTTGGACGGAGCACCTGAAATATTTGACAAGGGAATAAAGTCCAAAAAGCAAACCGAGGAGCATGTGGACGAACTCTACAAGCAGATCGGCCGGTTAAAGGTGGAACGCGATTTTTTATCCAAAAAGCTCAATCTGTAAGCTCGAAACAGCGAAAGCAGATGGTGGATCCAAATAAGCCCGGCCTGAGCATTGCCAACCAGTGCCGGCTGCTTAACATCAGCAGATCCTCCTTTTACTATCAGTCCAAACCCTTTAGAAATAAGGATTTTGAGCTGATGCGGCTCATCGACGAACAGTACCTGAAGACCCCTGCCTGGGGATCTCGCTCGATGAGAAGCCATCTGCGCAGGTTGGGCTACAAAGTTAACCGCAAACACATGCAGCGTCTGATGCGCCTTATGGGCCTGTAAGCTATCTACCCCAAGCCCAGAACCAGCAGGCCGCATCCAAAACATAAGATCTATCCGTACCTGCTCCGTGGCTTGACCATTGACCGGCTGAACCAGGTGTGGGCAGCCGATATAACGTATATACTCATGAACCGGGGGTTCATGTTTCTGGTGGTGATCATGGATTGGTACAGCCGCAAGGTTCTCTCCTGGCGGGTATCTAACACCATGGAGACCGACTTCTGTGTAGAGGCCCTTGCCGAAGCCATTGGACGCTACGGAGCCCCGGAGATTTTCAATACTGACCAGGGCTCTCAGTTTACCAGCCAGGCCTTCACGGGTTTGCTTGAAAAAAACTCAATTGCCATCAGCATGGACGGACGGGGCCGAGTTCAAGATAACATTTTCATAGAGCGGATATGGTGGACGCTCAAGTACCACTACATTTACCTTCACTCCTTTGGCAGCGGATCCGAACTTCGGAACGGACTCCGTAATTGGCTCGATTTTTATAACAGGGATCGGTTTCACCAATCCCTTGACAACCTGACCCCGGATGAGGTTTATTATAATCTGACTCAACTTGCGGAGGCAGCCTGATGCCTCACCTCAATGAAAATCGGCTAAGAGCTTATCTACCCCCTCAGGCTGTCCAGCCTTTGGGGTCCAGCGCCATAAGTCAGATTCGAACGCTTTCCGTTGAGAGAATTGGAAAATTAATCGGCAAGGCTTCCGCGGAGGAGGTAGGCACGGTGATTGACGGACTTAATGAAATAATAGGGGCATGGCAAAGGAAGCAAACATCAGGTTTATGGATACCAAGGCAACGGAGGCGCTTTCTGATAGGCTGTGATAGCGGCGATGACATGGCAGATCCAACCCAGAAAACCACCGGAGCCGATCCACAGACCGGGGGTGATGATCAGCCAGAAAATTCCACGCCAGAAATGGCCATTATAAAACTGCCCCACACCGGGAATAATGAGGCTCAGCACTGCGGCATTACCGGCACGTGTCATGTGAAATCCTTTTTCAGTTGACTCGGGGTATTGTTTTCCTACTCTCTTTGGAATATCAGGGATTTGGCATCAACTTATCCGAATTATGCATCCCGATCAAGATTTTTTAAACGCAACTGCCCACCAGGAGTCTTTTTGGCTGATAGAATAGGGCAGGCAAGGTTGTTCTTGATTTTCGGTATCCGACAGGGTACTCAGAAAAAGATTTGAACCGATAAAGAAGCTTTGAATGAAATATGGCAACACCTCAGGCAGGCTGAAGACTTTGATGAATTATGGATTTTAACCCGTGCATGAAACATAAGGTGGTGCGCAAAGTGGTCCGGGAGTTTGCCGAAACCGAGCTGGGTCCCATTGTCGGCGACCTGGATCGCGAAAGCCGGTTTCCCTGGGAAGTGATCGAAAAAATGCGCCCGCTCAATTTTTTCGGTCTTCAGATTCCCAAATCATACGGTGGTGCGGAATTTGACAGTATCAGCTATGCGATTACGATCGAGGAGATTTCCCGTGTGAGCGCAGCCATCGGACTGTGCGTTACCGTTCATAACAGCGTGGGGGCTTACCCCATTGTCCGGTTTGGAACAGCGGAGCAGAAAAAGCGGTTTTTGCCGTCTCTTGCCAGCGGAGAAAACATCGGTGCCTTCTGTCTTTCCGAGGCAAATGCCGGTTCCGATGCCGGCGGTGTTGAGACGCATGCGGTTAAGGACGGGGATTCTTATGTGATTAACGGCACAAAAATTTTTGTTACCAACGGCGGGGTTTGCGGTCTGGCACTGATTTTTGCCGTTACTGATCCGGAAAACGCCAAATCCGGCGCCAGTGTATTCATGGTGGAAAAGGAGACGCCCGGTTTTTCCGTGGGCGAAATTGAAGACCTGTGCGGCATGCGGGCCAATCCGAGACCCATCTTCTGGGACGTCCGGGGGATGGCTTGAGGATCGGCCTGGCTGCTCTGGATACCGGCAGAATCGGCATTGCCGCACAATCTGTGGGAATCGCCCAGGCCGCCTTTGATGCGGCGCTGAAGTATTCCAAGGAGCGCCAGCAATTCGGCCGGTCCATCTCATCCTTTCAGACCATTCAGAATTATCTGGCGGACATGTCAACGGAAATTGATGCCGGCCGATTGCTTCTCTATCGCGCCTGTGCCACCAAGGATTCAGGCAGGCCTTTCGGGACGGAGGCCGCCAAGGCAAAGTTGTATTGCAGCACCCTGGCGACGCGGGTCACCAACGTGGCTGTCCAGATTCACGGCGGATACGGCTATAGTAAGGAATACGACGTGGAGAGGTATTTTCGGGATGCCAAAGTCACGGAAATCTATGAGGGAACCAGCGAGGTTCAGCGAATGGTCATTGCTCGCGCGCTGCTTTCCCGGCCGACATGACGGATAACCCATGCTGAAACTGATCGTATGTATCAAACAGGTTCCCATGGTATCGGAGCTTCCCTGGGATTCCAAGACCGGAACCTTGAAGAGGGATATGGCGGAAGGCATGATGAATCCCGCCTGCAAACACGCCCTGGAAATGGCTCTGCAAATCAAGAGCCATCATGGCGCCCACATCACGACACTTTCCATGGGGCCGCCCATGGCAGAGGAAATCCTTCGTGAATCTCTGGCAATGGGTGCGGACCGGGGCATATTGCTGACGGATCCCCGGATGGCCGGAGCAGATACCCTCATCACCTCTTACACCCTGGCCCGCGCCATTATCAAGGAGTGCCCGGATTTTGATCTAATCCTTTGTGGTTGCCACACCAGCGACAGCGAAACCGCTCAGGTCGGCCCGCAACTGGGGGAGGAGCTTGATATTGCCGCAGTTGCCTATGTGGAACAGATCGAGATCAGCGGGCGCAGGGTCCGAATGCAGCGCGAATCCGATGATTTCCTCGAAACGCTGGAAATGGACATGCCCGGTCTGATTACGGTAACCACCACCGGCTATCCGCCCCGTTATGCGCCCATGTCGGGACTTCAGGATGCCTTTGAGGCCGGGGATATCCTATATCGGAATATGGATCACCTCGGCCTGGAACTCGGGGCCGTGGGCATGAAAGCCTCTCCCACCCGAATACTGGATGTTTATTCGCCAACAGCCCGGAAAAAGAACATCGTTTTCAAGGGTACGGCAAAGAAGAGTGCGGAGAACCTGTTCGAGCAGTTCGGAG
>JAPLJE010000832.1 GCA_026388755.1 Deltaproteobacteria bacterium
CTCGGAGTATGACCTGGTCGGTAACCTCATCAAGACAATCAACGCTACCTCCATGCAGACCGGATATCAGTACGATGCCCTGCACCGCCTGCTGTCGGTGACAGAAGCAGGCATTGCCACCGCCGGCTACGCCTATGACGCGCATGGGAATGTCATCCAGGTAACGGATGCGAAAAGCAAGGTGACAAGCTTCACCTATGATGATTTCGGCAGAAAGGTCTCCGGAGTGGTCCGGACACCGGACTTACAACCTACAGCTACGATGTCGCGGGCAATCTTGTCTCGGCCACCGATGCAAAGGGTCAGATCACGGGATTTACCTACGATGCCTTGAACCGGCCGCTCATTCGGAGCTATGCGGGCAGTAACGTTCTCTTCACCTATGACCAGGGGACAAACGCGATTGGCCGCCTCAGCCGGATTACCGATCCGGAGGGAACAGCCGCCGTTGTCAATCGGGAAGAAAAAGTGTACCAATTATCGGAAAATAAAACTGTACCACCCTGACCATAAAAAAATTATTTTTAAGTGGGAGGTCAAGGATGTACCACAATGACGTTAATGACTATATCCCCCCCCTCTTTATCTTGCTCATCTCTGCCACTCCCTACAGCGCTGTTTCCGTTTTTTTTGTGTTTCATCATCCTTGGAGAACAGCCTCGCTCTTGGGGTTATATCATTGTCACAATCTTTCTCGAATTGATTGCGCCCAAGTCTGATCAATGACATAATGCGAATAATTCATCTATTCCTGAAAATCGATACGGAAGGAGCCAGAGAGTATGTACGTTGTCAGGATGATCTGGAGGGGGTGGCTTCCGTCCACGGCATGTGGATGGATTCTCTTTATTGCAATAGCTTGTTTGAGCACCGGCTCAAAGGCAATCGCCTATGATGGACTGGTGGAGAAGAAAGTTTTCGAGATTCCGTCTTACACTACAGCGGGCGCCCATGTCATCAAGACCGTGAGGATGGGCTACGAGACTTATGGAAAACTCAACCAGGACGGCAACAACGCCATCCTGATACCCCCTTTCTTTGGCGGGACCTCTCATGCAGCCGGGAAATATACTGCGGCAGATAGCCTCCCCGGCTATTGGGATGGTATTATAGGACCAGGCAGGCCGCTTGACACCGAGAGGTTTTTTGTCATTAGTACTGACGGACTTGTAAATCCCAATACCAAGGACGGCATAACAGTAACCAGCGGCCCAGCCTCCACGGATCAGGATACCGGAAAGCCCTATTGCATGACATTCCCGACGATCTCCATTCGCGATTTTGTAGACGTCCAAAAGGCGCTCATCGACCACCTGGGCGTGAAGAGAATCTATGCAGTGATGGGATTATCCATGGGAGGCATGCAGGCCTTCGAATGGGCAGCGGCCTATCCCGACATGGTTGATCGCATAATACCCGTCGTCGCGATTGCACAATGCAATGCTTTCGAAATCGGGATAATAGACTCCTGGATGGCCCCCATCATGCTGGACTCACACTGGAACGGAGGGAACTACTATGCCAGGGAAGCGCCAATAGAGGGGGTCAAGATGTCAATGAAAGCTGTGATCCTTCAGACCCGCCATTCCGATTGGGCGAATAAGGTTTTCGAACGAAAATGGGCATCATCTGACAAAGATCCCGCAAAGAGCATGGAAAATCGCTATTCCGTGCAGAAGTTTCTCGACGAAGCATCATCCAAGTTGGCCACGCAGTATGACGCCAACCACGTTATCTATCAACTCCGCGCCATTCAGCTCTTTAGTGTAGGGGGCAAGGATTCACTTGCAGAAGGTCTCAAGGAGATCAAAGCGAAGGTGTTCATGCTACCCGCCAGGAATGATCTGCTTTTCCCCCTGGCCGATTCCAGCGAAATACGCAATCTTCTCATGAAGCAGGGCAACCAGGTTAACTTTTTCGAGCTGGAAGGTCCTCTCGGGCATATGACCGGGATAACGGGGATCTCCCAGGCTTCAGACGTAATTGCCCGGTTTCTCTCAAATTGACGGGATATTTCCTGAATCACATTTTCGATTATCTCCTGATTCAAGACTTCCGAAATGGTTTGAAATCCCCCATGGATTCGCAAGAAAAGACTTGACTGTAGAGTTTTATTACTATTTGTCCCCGCCCATTTGGAAAAACAATTTTAGAGCAATCCTGTTGGGTCCTCCTCCTATGGCTCGGATGGATTCCGGCTAATAAACATACGATACCGCGCGAATCCGCTCTACGCGTATATTCACAGCGATCACTAAAAACAGGTGTATCTACAGATTTGACTGCCCTTCAGAGAGGGGGTGAAGGCCAAAAATGACTGCTGGTAAAGGAACAGCAAGCATCTTACTCTGTTCACCGCCAAACAGCGAACAAGTCCTTTGTGTGGATGCAAAATACATGCAGCTATTGTCGTCATAAAAACGGCAAACAAGCAAGGTATTGCATAATAGTCATGACTAAACTGCAAGGCATTGCTAAATTGTCAACATGGAACGATATCTTTGCAAGCCCATCAGTCATGATCTTGCCAAAAAAATGGTGATCCTTACCGGGCCACGACAGGTTGGTAAAACATGGCTTGCCAAGGAATTAATGCCGGAATTTAAAAATCCTCATTATCTTAACTATGACAGTACGGACGATGCCTATATCATCCACGCCCGAAGCTGGCCTTTAAATGCAGACATGCTGATCCTGGACGAGATACACAAGATGAAAGGCTGGAAGATGTTCATCAAGGGCATTTATGATACACGCTCCTCCGGCCGCTGGCTTTCGGAATTACAGGCATGAGGGGTAATTAACATCCGTTTCACAGCACGCGCGCAGCCGGTCCGTCAGGATTTGATTCACGTTGCGGGTTTTCAGCGAAATGCGGATGAACTGACTGGACAGCCCCTGGAAATTGCCGCAGTCTCGGATCAGTATCCGATAGCTCAGGAGATGACTGGAGACGGCTGCTGCGTCGAGTCTGTCCAGTTTTGCCAGGAAAAATGAGGTGGTGCTGGGAAAGAGTTTGATTCCCGGAGC
>JAPLJE010000344.1 GCA_026388755.1 Deltaproteobacteria bacterium
AAGCTTCGGTAAACCCATCCTGCTGTATGACCCTGCCTCCGCAGGGGCAGTCGGCTATATGGACCTGGCAAAGGAATTAATAGATGAGTCAGCCTGAATATCCAGTCGTTACTTTGAGCTTTGATACATGACAACAGAATCATCTCAAAATGAGAGCGGACCTTTGAAACGAAAAAAAATGGCACTGGGAAGGGGCATTGAAGCTCTGATTCCGGACATTGATCCAGACCAGGGCGATTCCACCGGGGAGTATTTTACCTGCGATGTCCGTCTGATTCGCCCCAACCCGTTCCAGCCCCGCATTCGTTTCTCTCAGGAAGAACTTGATGAACTGAGCCGATCCATTCTGGAACAGGGCATTCTTCAGCCCCTAATGGTGAGAAAGGCGGAAACCGGTTACGAGCTGATTGCCGGCGAAAGACGCCTTCGGGCTGCCAGAATGGCAGGCATGAACGAGGTGCCGGTTGTTGTCAAAAACGTTTCCGATAGTCAGCTTCTGGAGATTTCGATCATCGAAAACATCCAGCGCGAAGACCTCAATGCCCTGGAAGAATCCGAAGCCTACAATCGGCTGATGAATGAATTCCATCTGACCCAGGAAGAGGTTGCGGTTCGGGTGGGGAAAAGCCGTCCGGCCATTGCCAATCTTTTACGGCTTCGCCAGCTGCCGGAACCGATCAAGGCCGGCATAATGGATGGGACATTGTCCATGGGGCATGCGCGCGCCCTTCTGGGTGCAGAATGCCGCCTGGAGAGCCGTTATCGCCAAAGGTCTGTCTGTCCGGGAAACCGAAGCCCTGGTTAAACGCCTCAAAAACCAGAGACCCGAAGACCGTAATTCTCCTCAAAAATCTTTTGATGTCTATCTGAGCAGTCTGGCCAATGACCTGTCACAGGATTTCGGAACACGGGTCAAGATCAGACGCAAGGGTCGCAAGGGCCGGGTAGAGATAGAATTTTACAACGACGACGATCTGGATCGGTTGATCGGTCTTCTGAAACGCACCTGAAGCAGCTGAATGTCTATCCATATCATTATTGACGGGTATAATCTGATCCGTCAATCCGGATTTCTTGGCAGCCTGGAGAGCCAGAACATTCAGGCGGGCAGGGATGCGCTTGTGGAGATGTTGACAGCGTACCGAATGGTCAAACACCATAACATCACTGTTGTCTTTGACGGCTCCAGCGCACCTTGCGATTGCCCGTCCCGGGTTCGTATTCAGGGCGTCAGCATCATTTTTTCAAGATGCGGCGAGTTGGCCGATGCGGTTATCAAGAGAATGGCGGCCAAGGAAAAAGAAAAGGCCATTGTGGTTTCTTCGGATCAGGACATTATTCGGCATTCGGCCGCATTCGGGTGCGCGACGCTCAGTTCGCCGGTGTTTGAACAAAAACTGATGATGGCTTCCCAGATGAGTTCCGGGAATCCGGATAACGATTCAGACGGTGGCTGGATTCCAACAACCCGGAAAAAAGGTCCTTCCAGACGGCTTTCCAAGCGTAAGCGGCAGAATCAGATAAAAACCGACAAACTATAATGGAAAGCACCAAAGTACCCGGCCCGGGCTCGCTGAATAATCATGGGAGTTTAAATGAAACGTATTTGTGTTATTGATGGTCAGGGAGGAGGCATTGGCAGTGCCGTGATCAAAAAGCTTAAAGAGGTTTTTGAAGAGACCATCGAGATCATCGCTCTGGGTACCAATGCCATTGCAACATCGCAGATGCTGAAGGCAAGAGCCAACCGGGGAGCGACCGGTGAAAACGCCATTGTCAGGACAGCCGAAAGGGTGGATGTGATCATCGGCCCGCTCAGTATTGTCCTGGCGCATGCCATGATGGGCGAAGTTACGCCCAGAATTGCCGAAGCCATTGCCGGCAGTCCGGCAAAAAAAATACTGATTCCGCTTTTCCAGGAAAATGTCGAAATCGCCGGATTAAGTCCCATTCCGCTGCCCCGGCTGATTGAAGCCCTGATTCAGCAGAATCTATACGCCCTGTTAATTCAAACACCTGATGCACCCGCAAGCATTCATGGGCAAGGTGTTCACCCAGCAGCGACGGAAATGAACCACGAATGAATCCATAAAAAGTCAAACCCCTAACCAGGAGGATGATGCCATGTGTGAAGCCAAAGCATATCTGATTGATGGAGATGAAACCCGTTTGGTAATGGAAGCTGTCGATGTTGTTGAACCAGAAAATGATGGGGTTCGGCTGATCAGTATTTTCGGAGATCAAAAATTTCTCAAAGCCAGAATTTATTCATTGTCTCTGGTAGATCATAAAATCTTCCTCAAGTAGCCCCGGATAGCCATAGCCCTGGAAGTCCTACATTCGAAAACCCTGAAACCCGGTTTCCTGCCTGTTTTCAGGCATCGGATTCATTTATGAAAATCATTATTGCTAAGACTGCTGGTTTTTGCATGGGGGTGCGAAGAGCTGTTGAAATGGCTCTGGACTCTCCGGGCAAACACCGCGGCCCCATCTTCACTCACGGACCCTTGATCCATAATCCCCAGGTGCTTGACCTTTTGGATGAAAAAGGCGTTCACATCATTCAGAGCATCCCTGAAGCTGGAGAGGGAACCGTGCTGATCCGTGCTCACGGGGTGCCGCCTGCTGTCAAAAAAGATTTGAAAAAGGCCGGCTTTGCGGTCATTGACGCGACCTGCCCCAGAGTGATCAAGGTCCAGGCGATCATCAAAAAACATGCCAGGCAGGGATACGCATCCATTATCATCGGAGACCGGGACCATCCCGAGGTTGCGGGGCTGATGGGATTTGCCGCGGACAGGGGCTATATTGCCGGAAGTCTTGAAGAGCTTGAAGCGCTGCCCGATTTTGACAAGGCTATTCTGGTTGCTCAGACAACACTCAATATCCGTTTGTTTGAAGCTGTCAAAAACTGGGCTCAGGCACGCCACCCTCACTACAAATGCTTTGATACCATCTGCGATTCAACGGCGCAGCGCCAGGCGGAAGTGCAGAAAATGGCGGAAATGGTGGATGCGTTGATTGTTGTCGGGGGCAAAAACAGCGGCAATACCCAGCGGCTTGCCGAGATTGCCGGTCAGTCCGGCATTGCAACCTATCATATCGAAACCGAATCCGATCTGGACGTCAAGGCCCTTTCGCTTGCTGAAACCATAGGCATCACCGCCGGCGCGTCAACCCCCAACTGGATCATCAACCGGGTGGTCAGGGCAGTGGAAAGACTGCCGTACAAGAACAGCGCCGGGATTCAGAAAATTGTTTTTTCCATTCAGCAGGCCCTGCTCCTGACCAATGTTTTTGTTGCCGCGGGTGCGGGTTGTTTGAGTTACGCCTGTGCGGTGCTGATGGGGGACAGCGACTTTCTGCCCCATGTTTGGATATCCATGCTTTATGTGCTGTCGATGCATACTTTGAACAACCTGACCGGACTCAAGGCAGACCGGTATAATGATCCGGAGCGGGAGGCCTTTTATCGCGGGCATAAACGATTTCTGATATGTCTTGCCCTGTTTTCCGGGGCAGCGGGACTGCTCATCGCCTATTCTCAGGGCATAACCACCTTTCTGGTGCTTCTGATGATGAGTATTCTAGGACTTTCATATAACATTAAACTGATCCCGAAGACGCTGTTTATTGGGAAATATTCACGGATCAGGGATATTTCCGGTTCCAAAACCATTCTGATCGCGGTTGCGTGGGGGGTGGTGACATCGGTTTTGCCGGCCATTTCCGCCGGCAATCCATTTGGCTTGAAAACAACGTTGGTGTTTTTCTGGGCCACGGGGCTGGCATTTGCCCGAACAGCTTTTTTTGATATTCTGGATATGCAGGGGGACCGGATTGTCGGCAAAGAAACCATTCCCATCCTTCTGGGAGAAAAAAAATCCATTCAAATGCTTAAAGCGGTCTTGGGAATATGGGTTGTTCTTTTCATTTTTTCAAGCATGATTGGAATCATTCCCGCCCTGGGATTTGGTCTTTCCATCTGTCCCGCTGCCATGCTGGCGCTGATCAGCATGCATGAAAACGGATTCATGCTTCCGGGTATCCGACTGGAATTTCTGGTCGAATCTCATTTCTTTCTGGCCGGCATGATGACCCTGATATACACGGTCGTTTTTCAGTGATAGAGGATTGGCTGCCTTGACAGCTGTCTGTATGCGCTATATTTTCTACAGTAGTAAAAAATCAGAATCCAGATGTTTACGGGCATGCATTTTCCGTTATTTTATCAGGAGGTGATCTTATGTCATACGTTAGATGGGATCCATGGAAACGCATCGGTTTTCTTCAAAATCATATCAACCAGTTGATTGCCGAATCAGCATCCGATCCCCGTGCTGAAGATGAAATTGCCAGATGCGAGTGGAAACCGGCCGTGGATGTTCTCGACACAGCGGAGGGTGTCATCATAAAGGCGGACCTTCCAGGTGTAAAAAAGGAAAATGTCCGTGTCGAACTCAAAGACAACCTGATGACATTAAAAGGAGAACGAACAACTGATATACCCGTTGAAAGTGAAAAATGTTACCGCAGTGAACGATGTTTTGGTTCATTTTTCAGGGCATTTACGCTGCCTGGACGCATCAGCGCCGATCGTATCCGGGCGGTTCTCAAAGACGGGGTTCTGGAAATCCATTTTCCAAAGCCTGAAGAAGAAAAACCCCGGCAGATTCATGTTCAAGTGAATTGATGGGTTCGGAACTATCTGTAATCTCACTTCACCTGAATCCGCAAGACCTTTCTATTATTCGAAAATGCCTTCAGACCTGGTATGCGGACAATCACAGAAATCTTCCGTGGCGGGAAACACTGGAGCCTTATCCGATTTGGGTTTCTGAAGTCATGCTTCAGCAGACTCAAGTTAAAACCGTCCTTGCATATCATGGCCGTTTTTTGAAACGATTCCCGACAAT
>JAPLJE010000732.1 GCA_026388755.1 Deltaproteobacteria bacterium
ACCGGACAGGGAACCTGTTCGCGGACTCTGCGGATGTATTCAATCAACTCCTTAACCTTTAAGTCCCCTCGAAGAACGGATTCATTACCGACAATGACCCGCGGAACCGTAGACGTATAGGTTCGGGCGTTTCGAATCAGGTTTCGAATTTCTCTTTCATTTTTGTCCTTGTCCTGATCCAACCAGGCGCCGGCCGTTACACTCAGCCCGTAGCGAACCGCCATCCCCGGAATATTCTCAAACCCGTCGATCGAAGAATAACTGCGGACGCTTCGCGTCACCCCTCTGATCATTTTCAGATCGCCATCTATCTGATCCGGAAATGGATAAATTTTATCCATGGGATTCTGCCCCTTATGATACGGGCTGAAAGAGACGCCCTCAATCTTGTCGGTCCAGGGAGAAACCTGGGGTGCAGGACGATTAAACGCCAGCCAAATGGCCATGTTGGTCAGAATAACCAGACACAATATCTTTGTCTTTTGCATAGATTTCACCATTTTTTATGACAGCCGGGTCTGCAGCAGTGAAGGGGTAAAAACCATTGACATTCCATTGTTATGTTTAAATTCTCCCTGCCAAGATGCCATTTCATAAACGTGATATGTTATTCCAACAAAACGACAGAGTCAAGAATTCTGTGATGGTATCCACATAAACATAAAGATTTCAAATTACGAGAATCTGGCAATTGACCCTGCTGATGGATTCAGCTATGATAATCACCATTTCCAAAGAAGCAACATCCAAACTTTAGATACACGCTTTTTGTTCTGCTGATCATGCTGCTGGCCTCCTGCGCTTCCAAAAAAGTGATTAAAACAGACAAACCTCCGAAACTCGATAAAACACCGCCAATTGTCACCGTCAGTCCGGGAGATGAACTCTTTTCTTCAGCTGAAAAATGGTATCTTGCCAAAGCCTATCCAGAGGCACTGAACGCCTTTCAGAAATATTTATCGACCTTTCCAAACGGCTCCTGGACTGCGGAAACCCTTCTGCGGATCGGGGATATTTACATGGCAATAGGGAAACCGTCCCAGGCCCTTCCCTATTATCTGCGCATACCCACCCATTATCCAAAAAGCGCTTCGGCTCAACAGGCTGAACTCGGCGTACTGACAGCACTTTTCGCCATCGGAGATTACCAGCAGGTCATTGAGTTGGGACAGGTTTATGTGAAAAAAAGCAGGTCTGCCGATACTGCACGCCAGGAATTTGAAATACTTGCCGACGCCTATTCCCGCGTGCAGCTTCCCGTGGAAGCTGCAAATGCCTATTCCCGCGTTCTGGAAAAATCATCCGAACCAGATTCGGCCCGAATCCTCCTAAAGCTCAAAGAGGTTGTACCGCAATTGGCCATTTCTGAGGTGTTTAACCTGTTAACCCGCCTGGAGTCATCTCAGACAAAAGCCGAAATTCTGTTACTGGCTGGCCAGAAATATCTGGAACTGGGAAATCCGGAAGATGCCTACAGCGTCCTGACCGTATTAACCGAACAGTATCCGAAACAGGAGGCAGCGGCTCAGGCTTTGCAAATGCTTCAGGACCTGAAAACACATTCGGCTTATCAACGTCATGCCGTAGGATGCCTGCTGCCGCTTACCGGAACTTATGAAGCTTACGGGAATAAAGCGCTAAAAGGAATTGAGCTGGCTCAAAATCAGTTTGCCTTGCTCAACCCCGACCCACCACTGACCATACTTATTAAAGACACGGAATCGG
>JAPLJE010000667.1 GCA_026388755.1 Deltaproteobacteria bacterium
ACCACGAATTCGCCTGCCTGGCATGGAAGGCGGGGGGATACTAAAAGCAGGCTTTTAAAGAGGCTACCCTTGCAGAATTTGGCCAAGATGCTATCATGTTACTTGCATCAGCCCGGTGTGATTTCTCTTCGGGATGACGCAACCCGGACTGGCACAGCATTTGCTATAATCCGGTTGCGGTTGCAACGGGCAATTAGTGAACGAAAATAGCAATCATAATAACCCGCCTGTTGCGTGTTCACGCCGCAAAACAACAGAAAGAAAGAACATAGTATGAAAATTAGAACATCACGCACCTCGGGCTTCACCCTTGTTGAAATCATGATCGTCGTGGCCATCATCGGCCTCCTCGCTGCGATCGCCATCCCGAACTTCGTCCGCGCCCGCACCCAGTCGCAGAAGAACGCTTGCATCAACAACTTGCGCCAGATTGATGGTGCCATTCTGTCTCTTATACCGAAATCAGCCCCTACCTGAAGAACTCGGTGACCTGTCCGTCGGGCGGCACCACCTTTGGAGACAGCTACACGGTCACCACCGTGTCAGCCGCGCCGGTCTGCCAGAAGGACGCCGCCACTCACTTGCTGCCGGTTCAGACCACCAATTAATTGGCACGTTTCCTGATTCTAGCAGAGGCCTGGGAAGGATTCCCAGGCCTCTTTTTCTGTGTACCAAAGACTTGCGGGGTCACCGCAAAGTCGTTGATTATCCGGAAACGGATTGTCTGACGTCCGGCACAAAAGCAGAGTCGAGTCCGGCACAGGCAAATCAACAACATGCAGACCATACTTGAGACCAGGAACTTGCGAGTCGAGTATCCGGCGCAAGCTAAGGGACAGGGGAGAAAGGCGGCGGTCAAGGACCTGAACCTGAGGGTCTCTGCCGGCGAAGTCTTTGGCTTTCTCGGCCCCAACGGCGCCGGCAAGACGACCACCATGAACGTGCTGCTGGGCTTTGTGAACGCCACCAGCGGCTCGGCCTTCCTTTTCGGCGTGGATGTGCGGGAACCGATCGCCCGGCAGCGCATCGGGTATCTTCCCGAGCTGACCTACTACTACAAGTTCCTGACCGCCGAGGAGCTGCTGCGCTTCTACGCGCGTATTTTCGGCATTCCCCGTGCCGAGGCAGACCGGCGGATTGACCGGCTGCTGAAACTGGTTGAGCTGGAACCCGTCCGCAAGCGCCCGATCAGGACCTATTCCAAGGGCATGCAGCAGCGGGCGGGGCTTGCCCAGGCGCTGATCAACAACCCGGACCTGCTGATTCTGGATGAGCCTACCAGCGGCCTCGACCCGCTGGGCCGCATGAAGGTGCGGGAGATCATCCAGCGCCTGAAGGGCGAGGGAAAGACGGTCTTCTTCTCATCCCACGAACTGGGCGAGGTCGAAACCGTTTGCGACCGTGTTGCCATTATCAACCAGGGGGAGCTTAGAGTGGAAGGCCGCGTCGCCGACCTTGTGGCTGAGCACCACTCCAACCTAGAGCAGATCTTCCTCAAGATCATTGGCTATTCACCGGAGGGCCCGACATGAACGCCGTTATTGCCATCGCGGGAGTGGTCATCACGGAGCTGTATCGCCGGAAGGATTTCTATGTCCTCTTCGTTCTCACGGCAGTCATCACGCTATTGACCGGGGCGGTCAACTTCTTTAACGACCCCCAGATCGTGCGTTACCTGAAAGAGATCGCGCTGCTGCTGATCTGGATATCCGGGCTGGTCATCGCCATCGGCACCACCGCCCGCCAGATTCCGGCCGAGCGCGAGAACCGGACCATTTTCCCATTGCTGGCCAAGCCAGTGACCC
>JAPLJE010000551.1 GCA_026388755.1 Deltaproteobacteria bacterium
ACACTATTTTACAGATTTTGAGCGTATCGATTTTTGAAAAAATGCCCATTTATCAGGCGCTCACAAATACCTTCTACGAAAAAGAAACTACACCATATTATAAACAGCTAAGTTTGTTTGATATTTAACCGGACACTAATGATCCAATATGTTATCCGTCACATATTTTTCTTCTGTAAACACCTCTTTCGGCTCTCCTATGTAAAGCGTATTGAACGGAAGTTTGACCGCGTCATATACAGCGCATGACATGCAAACAGGACATTCCTCAATCAGGGGGGCTTTGCCTAAATCACCATAGAAAATATTGAAAAGTTCGGACTTGTCTGTTTTACTTCCTGAAACCAGTCCGCAATAATCGGTTTTCTCGATTAACGAAACATCCGGAATATTGATACTGAATTCTTTGTTTTCGTCAATGCCCTTATTTGTATGATGAGGACCTAATGCTATCGCAAATAAAGGAGGCTTGAAATTTACTCTTGAAACCCAGCCTACCGCCATAAAATTTGCTCTTCCTTCAACAACAGAGCCTACCAAAACCATTGGCATCGGATATAAAAAAGCCGCACCACTGTCAATTTTGATTTTTCCCATAGATTTCTCTCCGTATCATTTGATAAATATTTCATCGAGTCGAAACCACTCTAACGGTTGTCCCGGTTGCTGGCTCACCTGAATCATTTTGGCGGCTACCTGTTCGCCACTAATGGGGCGATAGCGGTGCAACCCGGGTATGATACAGAGCGCGGGTAATATCCAGCTCCCCAGCTTCTCCCTCATACGAAAATCCACTCGTTGACCCAGCAACAGTGAGGGCTGGAAGATGCTGATACGATTAAAAGGCAACGTTTGAACTCTCTGTTCCAATTCGCCCTTCATCTGTAGATACGGATTGTTGCTGTTAATATTGGCGCTACTGGAGGAAACCAGCAAGTAATGACGCACCCCATGGTTGGCCGCCAGTTGTGCTGCTTTATACTGGTAGTCAAGGTCAACCTTGCGCTGGGCTGCGATAGAACCGGCTTGTTTGCGTGTCGTTCCCAGACATGAGAACAACAAGTCCGCCCTGAACAATGAAGCGTAGTCCTCCAAATGCTCGAACTCCACGACTTGATTGTGAACTTTTGAACAGGAATGCTCGGCAGGACGACGGGTAAGCGTAATGACTTTACTGATATGATCAGCATCTGCAAGTTGGTCTATTAACGCCCGGCCGACCAAACCGGTTGCACCGATAACAATTGCTGTGTTGCCCATAAAACTTTCCTTTTTCGGTAGTAGGAAATGGCTAATGATTGTATCAGCCCGGTCATATCCTCTGTTCCCACAGGAGGCACTTGCCTCCCCCTCTCAGGGAAAGATAATACTTCTGAAGGATCATAAGCGCGCTGCTTGCCACAGCATTGCATCCTGGCCAATCCCACAGATCCAGCGGCCGGCCGAACCTTCTGTCACATCCCCATGTCGAGAACGCGCCATTACTGTATTGTCCGATCACAATTGCGTTTCCAGCCGCGACCGCCCGATCCAGAAACGATTCTTCGTGTGTTCGCTC
>JAPLJE010000282.1:0-1041 GCA_026388755.1 Deltaproteobacteria bacterium
GATTTCCACCGTTTTGTCAAACTGGCGTTTCGGGATGAAACCCCTAGCGAGGAAGATTTGTTTTTTTACATCAGCGGTGAGGCGGTACTGGAGGCGCGTAGCAGCGTGCTGAAAAATGCCAGAGGGGAGCGTATCGGGGTTCTGATTGTTTTAAACGATGTAACCCGGTTAAGACGCCTTGAGAACATGCGAAAGGATTTTGCCGCCAATGTTTCACACGAAATCAAAACGCCGCTGACAGCGATTAAGGGTTTTGTGGAAACGCTGAAAACAGGTGCGCTGAATCGCCCGGAAGAAGCGATCCGTTTTCTGGGAATCATCGAAAAACACACCAACCGCCTGAATGCCATCATCGACGATCTGATGAAACTTTCGATGATCGAGCAGAAAACGGACAAGAAGGAGATTCTTCTGGAAAATCGTTCGCTGCTGCCGATTTTGCAGTCTGCCCGTCACGTCTGCCAGTCCATGGCCGATGAAAAAGCGATACAAATCATGCTGTCCTGCGAAGAAACGCTTTCGATACATCTCAACGCAGCTCTGATCGAGCAGGCGTTCGTGAATCTTCTGGATAACGCCATCAAATACAGCGGGCCGGGCAGCAGTATTGAAATTGAGGTGAAACAAATGGATACCGAGGTTAGTGTTTCATTTCGGGACCATGCTATCGGAATAGCGCCGGAACACCTTCCGCGGCTTTTTGAGCGGTTTTACCGCGCGGACCCCTCCCGAAGCCGAAAACTGGGGGGAACCGGCCTGGGGCTTGCGATTGTCAAGCATATCGTCAATGCCCACGCCGGGAGAATTACCGTGGAAAGCTCTCCTGGAAAAGGGAGTGAATTTGTTGTTTATCTTCCTCACAAATCTTTTATAAAATCCTAATCATTTTCTAACAAATCTCCTTTATACTTTGTCGCAAATGGATGGTTTCGTTTCCATGCGGGAAACTGAAATCGATTTTGAATTGAATAAAAGCACATTCATCAAAGAGTATGGAGGGTAAAATGAAAAAAATGAATTGGATTACCGGTATCATGTCAT
>JAPLJE010000282.1:1126-18307 GCA_026388755.1 Deltaproteobacteria bacterium
TTGCCGGTATCATGTCATTGGCGATGATCTTTTCGGCGAGCCAGGCGCTTGCGGGAAATATTTCCATCAACGGATCTACAACCGTACTTCCGATTGCCCAGAAAACCGCCGAAGCCTTTATGAAAGAGCAGCCGGATGTGAAGATTTCAATTTCCGGCGGCGGCTCCGGAAACGGCATCAAGGCCCTGATCGACAAAACCACGGATATTGCCGATTCTTCTCGTGCCATCACGCCTCAGGAAATCGAGCAGGCAAAGGCTAAAGGCGCAAACCCTGTTGAATTCATTGTAGCGTTTGATTGTATCGTACCGGTAGTTCATCCGACGAATCCGCTTAAAGACATCACCCTGGATCAGTTGAAGGGTATTTATAAAGGGGATATCAAGAACTGGAAAGAAATCGGCGGGGCGGACAAACTGATCGTGATTATTTCCCGTGACACTTCTTCCGGAACCTATGAAGTCTGGGAAGAAAAAGTCATGAAAAAAGAACGGGTATTCCCCGGAGCCCTGCTTCAGGCATCCAATGGCGCCGTGGTCCAGGCGGTTTCAAGCAATCCCAACGCCATCGGCTATATCGGTCTGGGATATGTAGACAAGAGCGTGAAGGGGCTTTCCGCCAACGGCATTGTCGGTTCCAAGGAAACCACGTTGAACAAGACATATCCGATCAGCAGGCCGCTGTACATGTACACACCGGTTCCGGCCGCCGGCGATGTTAAAAATTTCCTGGACTTTGTGCTCAGTGACAAGGGGCAAAAACTGGTTGAGGAAGATGGGTTTATTCCGTTAAAGTAAGCCGGGTGAGGCTGAAGGTTGAAGTTATCCCTATGACAAACGCTCGCCAAAGAACCGATCAATCGGTACGCATCTTCTTTTTCAGCGTGGCGCTGGCATCCATTGCCATTCTTTTCATGATCATGGTTTTTCTGTTCATGGAAGGCCTGCCGATTTTCAAGAAAGTTACCCTGTCCGAATTTGTATTCGGCAAATTCTGGTATCCCACTTCGAGTCCGCCGGATTTCGGTATTTTCCCCCTGATCGTGGCATCCATTGCCGTAACGCTGGTTTCCGCGGTGATTTCCATCCCGCTGGGTGTGATGACGGCGGTCTATCTGGCGGAACTGGCCCATAAACGCGTGGCCGAAATTATGAAACCCGTTGTGGAGCTTCTGGCCGCCCTGCCTTCCGTGGTGATCGGGTTTTTCGGTATGGTTGTGGTGGCGCCGTTTCTTCAGAAAACCTTTGGAATCGCAACGGGCTTGAACCTCTTTAATGCGGCGCTCATGTTGTCTTTCATGTCCGTGCCCACGATATGCAGCCTTTCCGAGGATGCCATTTACAGCGTGCCTGTTGCGTTAAAGGAAGGATCTCTGGCTTTGGGCGCCACGCACTGGGAAACCCTGATCCGGGTCATTCTGCCGGCTTCGATTTCCGGCATCAGTACGGCAATCATCCTGGGGATGTCAAGAGCCATCGGCGAGACCATGGTGGTGCTGATGGTGGCAGGCGGTGCCGCCATGATTCCTTCTTCGCTGATGGATCCCGTGCGGCCCATGCCCGCCAGCATTGCCGCGGAAATGGCGGAGGCTTCGTTTCGTGGGGACCATTATCACGCACTCTTTGCAACCGGCATTGTCCTGTTTTTCTTCACACTGCTGTTTAATATCATTGCAGACCATATAGCGCATAAATACCGTCAGACGGGAGAGGCATCGCTGTGATGGAAGGTACACAAATTCTGACAAATTGCCAATCCGGAACAAACGGAACTTTTTCAGTCCGAACCAGTTCACCGGGGAAGAAAAACAATATCCTAGAATCCGCCTTTGAGCGGGTTCACGCGCGCCGCAAAAACATTCAGCGGTTTTTGTTCGTGCTTTTTCGGCTGGCAGCGATCATCAACGGCATCGGATTGTTTGTGGTCGTTTTTTTTATCGCATGGAACGGCTTGGGGGCCATTACCTGGGATTTTCTGACGCAGATGCCGACGGATTCCATGACAAAAGGTGGCATCCTGCCATGTATTGTGGGAACGCTCTGCCTCGGCATCGGGGCAATTGTCGTGGCATTGCCCGTCGGCGTTGCATCCGCTATTTATCTCAATGAATACGCCAACCCCGGGCGGGTGCTGCGGCTGATCCGGCTCGGCATCAGCAACCTTGCCGGCGTGCCGTCAGTTGTTTTCGGTTTGTTCGGCCTGGCTTTTTTCGTGATATGGATGGGAATGGGCGAGAGCATTCTGGCCGGAGTATTGACCCTTGCAGCCCTGACGCTGCCGGTTATCATCGGCTCGACCGAGGAAGCGCTGAAATCCGTTCCCGATACGTACCGGGAGGCTTCTCTGGCCCTGGGCGCCACCCGATGGCAGACCATTTACCGGGTGGTGCTTCCAGCCGCCCTTCCGGGCATCCTGACGGGCGCGATTCTGGGGCTCAGCCGGGCTGCCGGAGAAACAGCGCCGATCATGTTTACGGCAGCGGTGTTTTTCACCCCGACGCTGCCGACGTCGCCATTCAGCAAAATTATGGCGCTGCCGTATCATATCTATGTTCTGGCAACTGCCGGAACGAACATTGAAGCCACCCGTCCGCTTCAGTACGGCACGGCGCTGGTGCTCATCGCCATGGTGCTGGGGATGAATCTTGTGGCAATCGTCTGGCGAGCCAGGCTTCGAAAAAGGATGAAATAAAGAGGGGATCATGACTGAAACAATCAAGCTTCGAGCCAGGCATCTGAATTTCTTTTATGGCAAGGCCCAGGCGCTTTATGATATTTCACTGGACGTGAAATCATCTCAGGTAACCGCGCTGATCGGGCCTTCGGGCTGCGGGAAAAGCACATTTCTGAGATGTCTGAACCGCATGAATGATTTGATCCCCATCAGCCGCGTGGAAGGCGAAATCACCCTGGATGATTTCAATATCAACGACCCTTCCGTGGATGTGGTCATGCTGCGGCGGCGGGTGGGCATGGTCTTTCAAAAACCCAACCCCTTTCCCAAAAACGTTTTTGAAAATGTGGCGTATGGCCTGAGGGTCAATGGGGTAAAGGACAAAGCCTTCATCGAAGGCCGGGTCGAGGAGAGTCTAAAAAGAGCGGCGCTCTGGGACGAGATCAAGGACCGGCTGCATGAATCGGCGCTGGGGCTTTCCGGAGGTCAGCAGCAGCGGCTGTGTATTGCAAGAGCCCTGGCGGTCGAGCCTGAAATCCTGCTGATGGATGAACCCGCATCCGCCCTGGATCCGATAGCTACCCAGAAAATCGAGGATTTGATCGGGGAGCTCAAGGAAAATTATACGATCATCATTGTCACGCACAGCATGCAGCAGGCCGCCAGGGTCTCGGATATGACGGCTTTCTTTTACATTGGAAAACTCATTGAAATGGACGAAACCGATACGCTTTTTACCCGTCCCCGTCTCAAACAAACGGAAGATTATATCACCGGCCGTTTCGGCTGATCAGAGGGCATTATGGCAAAACATCTCCAGAGAGAACTTGAAAAAATCAAAAAAAGCATTTTAAGCCTGGGCGCGCTGGTGGAAGACCGGGTGCGGCTGGCCATCAAAAGCATTGAAAGCCGAAATGCCGACATTGCCGAGCAGATTGTCAGCATGGACTATGAAATCGATGAAATGGAAGTGGATATCGAGGAAGAATGCCTCAAGGTGCTGGCCCTGCACCAGCCGGTGGCCGTGGATCTGAGGTTTCTGGTGGGCGTGATCAAGATCAACAACGACCTTGAGAGAATCGCCGATGAAACCGTCAATATCGCCTACCGAATCAAAACCATTTCCAAGGATAAATCCTGCAAATTTATCTTCGATTATGCGGTGATGGCGGAAAAAGCCAGAAACATGCTCAAGATGAGCCTGGATGCCATGGTGCAGCTGGATACAGACGCGGCGTTCAAGGTCTGTCTCATGGATGACGATGTGGATGCCTTTGTTCGGCATGCGTATGAGGAGCTGAAATCATCCATCCTTCAGTCGCCGGAAAACGTGGGGGTCCTGATCAACATGTTCCTGATCTCCCGTCACATCGAGCGGATCGCTGACCATGCCACCAATATCGCCGAGGAAGTCATTTACCTGACCGATGGGGAAATCGTCCGGCATGGGAAGTTCTAGTATAACGGTTCAAAGGGGTCAGGGGCCAGGAAAAGACAGTATTGCAGTTGAACATCAGCGACAGATTTCACCCTGATACACTTTCTGCCTGGCATCTGCTGCGGATTTAAGAACTCCGACCTGAACATCCACATAATCAAAGATCCGGGCCTGGTGTTTACCGGGCGCCGGGCGAAGCACCCTGCCGATATATTGCAGCACCCTGCCGCTGAAGCGAATGGGGGTTGCCAGAAAAAGGGAAGACAGATTCGGGCAGTCGAATCCTTCGCCAAGGAGTTGTCCGGTTGCAATCAGGACTTTGATGTTTCCCTCGGCCAACTCCTTCAGAACAAGCGCTCTTTTTCCGGCATCCACATCCCCGGTCAGCAATTCGGCGGCGATTTTATGCCGGAAGGCCAGGATGGCCCTCAGGGTTTCGCAGTGTTGTTTTCTGTCTGACAATACCAGGCAGATGCCGTCTGTTTTTTCGGCCTCGATGGCCACATCCGAGGCGATCAGGCGGTTTCGCAGGTCGTCCGCTGTCAGCTCCGCCAGCATTTTGCTGTAAGCTTTTGCCGGATCATGATGGGCCTTGAACTCGGTCGGACGCTCTATAATCTGTGCGGGCAGAATATCGCCGGAACTAACCAGCTCATGCTTGTCGATCGAATACTGAATATCTCCCAAATGCCAGAAGATCAATTTCGACAGATTATCCCTGCGCCAGGGCGTGGCGGATAAGCCCAGCATGTATTTTGAATCAAACAGCGAAACAGCTTCGGTAAATGTCCGGCTGGGGCACCGGTGACATTCATCGACGATCAGAAACCCGATGCGAGGCGCGATTTCCTCGGCGCATTTATACAGCGACTGGACCAGGGCAACCGTGATGTGCGTGCCGATATTCTTTTTCCCGCCGCCGAGCCTTCCCATGTCAGCTTCCGGAATATTCAAAAAGCTTTCGATGCGCTTGACCCACTGATCGGCCAGATCCTGCGTGTGTACAATGATCAGGGCCGGTTGGCGCCGGTCGGCAATTATAGCCATGGCCATGATGGTTTTGCCGCTTCCGGTCGGCGCGGACAAGGTGCCGAAATGCTTTGGCCTCAGGGCCTCGACTGCGGCTTTCTGAAACGGTTTCAGCTTTCCGGAAAAGGTAAAATCAAGAAAAGGAAGAGACCGCCGGTGATCGTCAATCCGGTATGCAATGCCCTCATTTTTACAGCGGCGGATCAGATGTCCCATGGTTCCCCGGGGCAGGATCAGACCGCCGTCAGGCGTCCGGGTATAAAAGCAGAGTGTTTTGGGAGTTTCCCAGTTCCACCTTCCCATGCGTTCATTTTCCAGCCATTTGGGGTTGGGAATTTCCAGTTGGTTTCTCAGGAACCGATCAAGCGGATCCGGAATTTCTTCAAGCCGAATGTCCTTACCGATCGTTATCAGAAGGGGTTTGGCGGTTGACATGGATTTATGGAGGGCTACAGCCTAGCCCGTTTCTTGACCAGTAGAAG
This sequence comes from Deltaproteobacteria bacterium, assembly GCA_026388755.1. Lineage (GTDB taxonomy): Bacteria > Desulfobacterota > Desulfobacteria > Desulfobacterales > Desulfatirhabdiaceae > RAAP-1. The sequence continues at coordinate 6,749 of JAPLJE010000282.1, forward strand.
ACCGGGGCTGTTATGCAGGTACATGAGGGAAGACGCATATCCGGCGTTTAAGAAAAACGCTTCCAGATCATCAAAAAGGACTTTTTTGTCCGGCCAGGTAAACTGCTTTTCACGGTTTTTCAGAACATGCCATGCGGATTCTGCCGAAGAATTGTCCGAAAAAACCCGTACCTTTGCTGAATCGCAGAGAAACATCAGGCAGACAATCGGTTTGATCCGCCACAGGCAGCCCTGCGGCCCCAAATAAACACATTTGGGGCCGGCATTTGGTTTTTGGAGAACCGTCAACAGGTGTTTTTGTTCATCCGAAGCGGAAAACAAGGCATTTATCACGATATCCGCAAAAAACGTGATGATGCCTTCCCGGGAACAGCAGGCGCTGAGGCTGCTTTGAAAGCACCTTTGCGTACAGGTGGATGCAAAATGGGTATTCAGAAAGGCATCGACATCATACCGGAACATCAGGTATTCATGGGATGCGGTTTTCAGGGCTTCGATCTGATCCGGGGAGAGCGTATCCATATGCGTTGCTGTCATAGAAATGGCTTCAAGCTGCTCCTGCTGATAGGGACTGATCTGCATTTAATGAATGCACTCACCATCGGGGCCGTGTCCGGAACAGGTCAGATCCATGCTGAAATCAATTAGTTTACCGGATTTGATCCGTTCCAGATTTTCCGAAACGCTGCCCTCGACACCCCGGTATACTTTGATATTGCCGGCCAGCAGTTTTTGAAGTGCGCCTTTGCCGATTCCGCCGACCACAATGGCGTCAACGGGCTTTCCGTTAAGCGCCTTCAGGGGCTGACATTGTCCATGAACATGATCCCTGTCCGGATTGATCACGGTTTCAAAACCGTTTGACTCCGTATCCGCAACAATAAAAAAAACAGCAGATCCGAAATGGTTAAACAAAGGGCTTTCCAGGCCGAAATTCTGTTGGGTTGGGAACGCAATTTTCATTTCTTATCCTCTTGGTCATCGAAAATGTTTTTTTCAGTTTAATAAAATATCAATTTGCGGTTAACTGTGACATCTCGTTTTTAACGATATCGGCATTAACAACACGTATCAACACGAATCGTTCCCCCAGGTTAAATGCCGCCTGCGCTGTTGAAAAGGCTAAACATCTGATTTGAGGATACCATGGTCATCGATATTCACACCCATATTTTTCCAAAAGACATCTGTGAGCATCGGGAAAAATATTTTCCGGGCGAACCCGAGTTCAGACTGCTGTATGATTCCCCCAAATCCAGGCTGGTGGGCGCCTCCGAATTGATTTCCAGCATGGACGCGCAGGGAATCGACAAATCCGTGGTATTTGGCTTTCCCTGGAACCGGTTTGAAACCGCGCAGTTTCAGAACGATTACATATTGGAAATGGTTCAAGCCCATCCGGATCGGTTGATCGGATTCTGCTGCCTGAATCCATCTCATCCTGCTGCGGCAAAAGAGGTTGACCGATGCATTCAGGGGGGGCTGAAGGGCGTCGGAGAGCTGGCATTCTATCGGTCGGGAATCGACGAGCCGGTTTTAAATGCGCTTTCTCCGATCATGTCCCTCTGTGCGGACAATCGCCTCCCCATATTGATCCATACCAATGAACCGATCGGCCACGCCTATCCCGGCAAAGCGCCGATGACGCTCTCCGAGATTTACCGAATGGTGCAGCGCTTTCCACACAATGTGATTATCCTTGCGCACTGGGGGGGAGGGGTGCCTTTTTATCACCTGCTGAAAAAGGAAGTCAAGGAAGCCCTTAAAAATGTCTATGTAGATACTGCGGCCTCGCCGTATCTCTATGATTATGCGATTTATCCGGTTGCCGCAGCGGCTTTTGGATATGAAAAAATTCTTCTGGGCAGTGATTTTCCCCTGTTGAAACCCTTGCGGTACGTTGATGAAATGAAAAAAGCCGGACTGCCGGATGGGCAAATCCATGCGATCTGCGGAAAAAATGCAGCAAGACTGCTATGGCATTAAAGAAACAAAAAAAGGTTATGCCATCCTCATTTGGAATATCCAGGGAATTCTTGAAATTACTTGACATAATTATCCGGTAAGTATTATAAAATTAGATTGCGATTTTATTCTTCAACATCAATGGAATTGATGCGTGTTTTAAATTGATGTGACAATACATTATTCCTGTATTCATATTCCAACAATCGGAGCAGTCGTCTAATGGTTTCACAAGATATTAATTTGATTCAGATGGTCAGCAGTTCTGGCTTGATGGTGAACTTCGTCCTGCTGATGCTGCTTTTCTTCTCGGTGATGTCCTGGGCAATCATTTTTATTAAATATCGCTATATTCGAAGAGCTTTTAAGGAATCGGCGCTGTTTACCGATTATTTCTGGAAAAGTCGGGATCTTTCCGAAGCATTTGTCAAGGCCAAGCAGCTTCATAGCAGCCCCATCGCTCAAGTGTTTCGCATTGGATACGTTGAACTTAAAAAAGTCAGCCAATCCGGGCCACCCGCCAAGCCTCAGGCTCCTGGACAGGAGACATTGACCATGGGAGCCCATTTTGCTGGAATTGACAATGTAACCCGTGCTCTCAGGCGCGCAACCAATACCGAAATTACGCGAATCACCCAAATGGTGCCTTTTCTGGCGACAACGGGAAACACGGCTCCTTTTATCGGGCTTTTTGGAACGGTATGGGGTATTATGAATTCTTTTCACGGGATTGGCCTCAGAGGATCGGCAACGCTGGCAGTCGTTGCTCCGGGAATTTCAGAAGCCTTGATAGCCACGGCAGCCGGACTTGCGGCTGCAATTCCATCGGTCATCGCCTTTAATTATTTCATGCAGAAGATCAAGATCATTGAGACAGAGCTTCAGGGTTTTTCAGCGGATTTTTTGAATATAATTGAACGGGACATTATGTCCGCCAAAGGAAGCAAGCCATGAGCATGGGTGGTAATAACGACCGGCTGATGTCTGAAATCAATGTGACGCCGCTGGTTGATGTCATGCTTGTTCTGTTGATTATCTTTATGGTTACCGCACCCATGATGATGCAGGGAGTTGATGTTGCGCTCCCCGAGACCACATCCGCGCCGCTTACTGCTGAAAAAGAACACCTCATCATCACCATTGATCCCAACAGCCAGATCTATATCAATGAGTTCCAGGTTCCGCTGGATATCCTCGGCAGTAAACTGTCCAAGATTCTTGAAGGAAAACCGGATAAAGAGGCCTATCTTCGGGCCGACAAAAACATTCCCTACGGTACGGTTGTTCGCGTGATGGCGGAGATCAAGGCAGCGGGCATTGACAAACTAGGAATGGTGACCATACCGCTGGATAATAAACCTGAAAAAAAGAAGTAGCGAATGCGTGCCCGTGGATCAGCTCATGCCAGTTTGTTGCTTTCTTCAGGAACCAGCACCGCCTCGATCGGCTGGTATGCTGCGGCTTCTTTTGTTATTCATGTGCTGGTTTTTGTCATGGTGACGTATTTGCCTGATTTAGTGCCTGAAAGAAAATTTGTGCCATCCGTGATCATGGTCAATATGGTTACGATGTCACCTACCGGTTCCATCGGAAAGCCCGGCCATCCCGGACCGGAAATACCGGGGCCCAAATCAGAGAAGCCTGCTGCTCCCGAGCCAAAACCCGCAAAACCAGAGGTTAAGGAATCCAAACCGGAGCCGCCCGCGCCAAAGCCCGCAAAGCCCGAGGTTCAGGAACCCAAGCCGGAACCGCCCGCGCCAAAGCCGGAGAAGGTGTCGGTTCCAGAGCCGCAGCCTCATCCGCCTAAACCAGAACCTGAAAAATCGGCGGATGTCATATCGCTTTCCAATGAAAAGCCGAAAATAAAAACATCTTTGAAAAAAGAGACGTTTAAATCCAATCAGGCCATCAAAAATGCGCTGAACCGTATTGAAAAACAGGTGGAGGAAACCAAACCAGCAGACCCTTTGGCATCTGCCCTGGACCGTATCAAGAGCAAGGTAGAAAAAACTGAGGCCGCGACGACTGGACCCCCGTCAAAGGGAACTGCATCCGGACAGGCTACGGGTGGCGGCTGAGGGGGCGGCACCGGAGGAACCGGGGCGTCTGGAATACAGCCCATTGATTTTTACAGATCTCTGGTTCCCAACCATATTGAAAGCAACTGGGTTTTTAATGAACAGCTTGTCGGCGGACGAACCGATCTTGTGTCCGTTATCGTGATCAAAATTATGCAAAATGGCGAAATTTCAGACATCTGGTTTGAAAAAAAATCCGGCAACAGTTATTTTGATGATTCTGTGTATAAAGCCGTTAAAAAATCAAACCCGCTGCCGCCGTTACCCAAAGAATATACGCGCCCATATTATGAACTGGGGCTGATTTTTACCCCTAAAGGACTGAAACGGAGTTAAACATGATGGTGGATTCCGGAAATGCCGGATGCAGAAATAACCTGGTTGCCAATCGCACCCCTCTGGTCTGGGGAATAATCATAGTCGGTCTTCTATGGACCGGAATGGCTTTTGGCGCTGGAAACTACGACTATATCGATATCAACAACCCGTTGCTAAAGAAAGTCCCTATTGCCATACCCTTTTTTAAGTCCGCTTCCGGGAATGGCCCCGAGTCTGAAACCGCACAATCCGGAGCCATCCTGCTTTCGGATACGCTTTCTTTTACGGGTTATTTCAAAATTCTGGATAGGGGATCTTTTCTGGTGGATGCCGAGAAATCCGACGTTGCCGCTCCAGCGTTTAAGGGTTGGACATCAGTCGGCGCCGAACTTCTGGTAACTGGCGGTATTTCCTTGAATAATTCCCAGATTGAAATGGAATTGCGGCTTTTTGACACTTATAATGAACGACAGTTGATCGGAAGAAAATATTCTGGGAATGTGAAAGACCTTCGCGTCATGATTCGAAGATTTTGCAATGAAATCATGCTGTTGCTTACAGGAAGCACTGGTTTGTTCGAGAGTAGAATCGTGTATATTTCCTCCGGGTCAGCGGGTAAAGAAGTGTATATCTGCGACTTTGATGGTTCCAACCCCAGCCAGCTCACCCATAATCAGAGCATTAATCTTTCTCCTGCAATGTCGCATGATGGCAAATGGGTAGCCTATACATCCTACGCCAAGGGAAAACCGGACTTGTATATTCAGAATATTTCTGATAATCGGATTTCCGTGGTGGATAAAAAAGGCATGGGCATATCTCCGGCATGGGTTCCCGGGAAGTTTGAGCTGGCAGCATCCTTATCTTTTTCTGGAGATCCTGAAATTTATCTATTGACCGGAACGGGAAAAGTTATTAATAGATTAACCGATAGTCCGGGAATTGACATTTCCCCAACCTTCTCTCCGGACGGGAATAAAATGGCCTTTGTGTCCAGAAGGGGCGGAACGCCTCAAATTTATGTTCAGAATATGAATTCCGGACAGGCCGCACGGATTACGTTTCAGGGAAATAACAACACGCAGCCGGAATGGTCGCCCAAAGGGGATAAAATCGTTTATACGGCATTGGAAAAAGGCGGCGGCTTTAATATCTGTCTGATTGGTGTGGATGGCAAGGGGCAGATGCAGCTCACCTACGGGTCGCCGGATGGGAGCATGATAGCGTTTAGCTCTACAAGAGAAGGGGCATCGAGAATTTATGTTATGACTGCTTACGGGGCAGATCAACGCAGGTTGATGAGTACGCCCGGTCAGCAATCAGAACCCAAATGGTCACCGGGTGTGACAAATTAATTTTTAATTAAAAGGAGGAAGTAAAATGAAGAGAAAGTATTGGGTAATTTTAGCAATGTTGTTTATCGTACCGGGTTTGATGTTAACCGCATCATGTGCAAAGAAAGTCACTGCAAAACCTGAAGCAGCCGTATCAAAAACCGATGACAGCTCGAAAAAGGCTCCTGTAGCGCCAACGGACGATGCTGCCAAAAGTGCGGCTCTGGCAGCTCGGGAAAAATTCATGAAACAGGATGTCAATTTTGCTTTTGACAGCGCTGTTCTGGATGCCACTGCTCAGGCCATTTTGAAAGACAAGGCCGCCTGGTTGAAAGATAACGCAGCTGCGGCCACCACCATTGAAGGTCATTGCGATGAGCGCGGCACCGTGGCATACAACGTTGCGCTGGGTGAAAGACGTGCGGAAGCTGCAAAGGCATTCCTGGTAAACCTGGGTGTCCCGGCTGCCAAAATGACCACGATCAGCTATGGAAAAGAAAAACCCCTTGATCCTGCCAAGACAGAAGCCGCCTATGCCAAAAACAGACGGGCTCATTTTGTCCTGAAATAACAGTTTCAAGATAGAGTTGTTTTTTTGTTTGGTAATGGCAGGTTAGCACATCAGACTGTGTTGCCTGCCATTTTCGTATCAGGTTTCGTATCAGGCGGGTGAAAGGATTTTGCTTTTCCCGTTTGGGGTCATCATTTTTTTATCCATGGGTATATGTATTGACATGAAATCCAACTTATTTCGACTTGTTATTTTTGCGTTAATTTTTCTGTGGGCTGGATGTGCTACCCGCCAGGAGGTTTCAAGGACGGACAGTCGGGTTTCTGATATCGAGAAATCCAGGGATCAGTTTCAACTGCGGATGGAAGATTTCCGAAAAAGCCAGATTGAAAAAGAACAGCAGCTTCGAACCCAGTATGCTGAGCTTTATGCCTCCGTCGATCGGCTGCAAGAGCAGATTCAACTTCTCAACGGAAAAATTGAAGAAAAAAATTATCGTCAAAACAATACACTTTCTGGTGATACCGGTGACAGTATTGAAGCCAGGGTGAATAATCTGGAACAAACATCCCTTTCAATTAAAGACCGGCTGCTTCGCATAGAAGAATACCTTGCTCTGGACGGCGGCGCCAAAAAAGCAACTTCCGCAAAGACGGTTCCGGAAAAGCCCGCTGCCAGGGAGAAAGCCGATATTCCCCCTGCAAAAGAGATGGCTGAAAATGAACTTTACGCCAAGGCCAAGCAGGATTTTGATTCAGGGGAGCTTGAAACCGCCCGAACCGGCTTCCAGGAATTTCTCAAAAGGTATCCCAAATCCGCCATTGCCGATAGCGCCCAGTTCTGGGTTGGAGAAATATTTTACCGGCAGAAATGGTATGAAAAAGCCATTCTGGAATACCAGAAGGTGATTGAAAACTATCCAAAGGGAAACAAGGTCCAGGCCTCGCTTTTGAAACAGGGTTTTTCTTTTTATAATCTTGGAGACAAGTCCAATGCGCGACTGATCCTGAAAGAACTGATCAATAAATATCCTTCCAGCAACGAAGCCAAAATCGCCAAACAAAAACTTGAAGGATCTTAATACCTTATGGATGGTATCCATGACCCATGATTAAGGTGATAGGCATAGATCCTGGTTTGGCATCAACAGGAATTGGAATTGTTTCCGGAAAAGGATTAACCATCCTGAATTATTCTTACGGCAGTATTCACACCTCGTCCCGAATTGCCCTGCCCCTCCGCCTGAGTCAGATTTATTCACAGCTTCTTCACACATTATCCATTGAAAAGCCGGATATGATGATTGTCGAAGATGTGTTTTCCCTTGAGAAATTCCCCCGATCCGGCATTGTTCTGGGAAAGGTTTCCGGAGTCATTCTTCTGGCAGGCGCTCTTCACAATATTCCCATACAGGAAATTCCGGTACGCGAAGCCAAACAGGTGCTCACCGGAAACGGCAATGCCAGTAAAAGCCAACTGGAAAAATCGGTTCGCAGTCGACTGTCCTTGACCGCGCCCATCAAGCCGGATCATGCCTCGGATGCTCTGGGACTGGCGATGATCGGCTTGTTGCGTTATCAGGATGTCGGAATCGTGAATGGAGGATTGAGGAATTCGCCGTGATCGGATATATTGAAGGCAACATACTTCAGAAAAATGATGATCGAATACTGATTCTGGCCAATCAGATAGGGTACGAGGTGCTGCTCCCGACCATTGTTCTGGAGTCGTTAAAGGAAAGAGATGTCGGGGACAGTGTGTCGCTATTCATATACTTTCATCAGACTGAAAAACAGCCCAAACCCGTACTGATCGGTTTTAATACCGATGAAGAAAAAGAATTTTTTCAGCGCCTGATAACTGTTGAAGACATCGGTCCCATGAAAGCCGCCAAGGCACTGACGGTTCCTGTTCATGATATTGCCCGTGCCGTTGAGGCAAACGACATAGATAAGCTTCAGGAACTGAAGGGAATTGGGAAACGAACCGCACAAAAAATGATTGCTTCTCTTGCTGGAAAGCTCGATAAATTCGTTTTATCAGAGATGACATCGGGCCGGCCAAAGCTTAAGCAGAATGAACTGATTCAGCCGGTTCTGGATATTCTTGTCGAACAACTTGGAATTAAGCCCCTTGACGCCAGACGCAGGGTTACTGAAACCTTGTCGCTTAATCCCTCGATTCTTACACCTGAAGCGCTTCTTGATGAAGTATTTCGTGCCTGGCCAAAATGACAGCTAAAATAAGCGATAACATGCAAAAATCTCCTGAATTGATTCAGGGAATTGTGGCTGGAACCTGCCTGCCGGCGGACGTTGAAAACGACATGCTGTCGCTTCGTCCCGAACGCCTATCCGAATATGTCGGTCAGTCTGAAGTGGTTGAAACCCTGAAAATCGCAATAGAAGCAGCAAAGAAGCGAAAAGAACCGCTTGACCACGTCCTGTTTCATGGTCCTCCGGGATTGGGAAAAACCACTCTTGCCCATATCATTGCCAATGAAATGGGCGGAACCCTGACAGTGACTTCAGGTCCGGCTCTGGAAAAAGGGGGTGACCTCATCGGTATCTTAACCCATCTGTCCAGAGGGGATGTGTTGTTTGTGGATGAGATTCACCGCTTGTCTAAGGTTGTAGAGGAATTTTTATATCCAGCCATGGAAGACTTTGCTGTCGACTTTGTGTTTGACAAAGGCGCACATGCCAGAAGCCATCGCATTCGACTGGAACGCTTTTGTCTGGTAGGCGCCACCACGCGGGTCGGCCTTTTGTCTTCGCCATTAAGGGACAGATTCGGGATATTTCGAAGCCTGGATTTTTATCGCGAAACAGAACTGGTTCAGATTACCAGAAGGTCCGCCGCTCTTCTGGATGTTGCCATTGATAAAGCCGGCTCTCAAGAACTTTCGAGGCGATCCAGGGGGACGCCCCGAATTGTCAACCGCCTGCTGAAACGGGTGAGGGACTTTGCTCAGGTTCGGGCTGATGGCGCCATCACGGAAGCAATTGTCAATGCGGCGCTGCTTCTTGAAGGGGTGGATGAAAAAGGGCTGACGGACCTGGATCGACGCTACCTGAAAACCGTGATTGATTTTTATGACGGCGGCCCGGTCGGTATTGAAGCCATTGCTGCAACCCTTCAGGAAGAAACTGATACGCTGGTGGATGTGGTTGAACCCTATTTGCTGAAAATCGGTATGATTTTAAGAACTTCATCCGGCAGACGCGCGGCTCATAGCGCGTATCTTCACCTGGGATATCCGTTTCAAAAGAAATTGCTGTAAAGATAGAGCAATTGTCCAGCACTACAGCAGCTCATGCAGTGTTTCACTTAGGAAAAGCGCCATATGGCCAAAGAGGTATTTGTTTGCCCGGAAGAGTCCGCCTTTTACGCTCAATGCCTGCACATGCTTTTGATCGGACATTGCCAAACAGCGTCCGTAATTCATGAGTTTGGTTCAGGAGATGGCATGCCAGTGATTGAAGCCGTTCTTCGCGCCTGCTTTCAAGGTGTGATTCATGGGTATGAGATCAATGATGTGTCCTGGAACCTTGCAAATAATCAGATCAAACTTCACCAGATCGAACATCGCTATATTGTTCATAACGCCAGTTTTTTTAATTTCTGCAACAAACCATACTCCAGTACGCTTGTCACCAACCCACCATATCTTCCGGCCTGGAACGATAACTGCCTGTATATCAAAGGACTGTATGGCGGAATAGACGGCAGCATGATCAGCAGGAGGCTCCTGTCATTGGAATATTCAACAGTATTGCTGATGGTATCCAGCTTTTCTAATCCAGCCGGACTCCTCCAATTTGCCAGTGAACAGGGGTATTCGGTGGTTGATTTTCTGATCAGACCCTTGAGCTTTGGCCGTTACAGTTCTCAACCAGAGGTGAAAAGCAGAATCGTTGAACTCTATCATGAACAAAAAGCATTTTTTTCAGAGCATTATTATCTTCTGGCCGGCGTGGTATTTCAAAAACAAAATCATGCTGATATGGAATTGTCTGCCGACTTGATAGCCGTTATGCAGTCTCTCCAATAAAGAGGTCATTTCTGCGGATAATGGATTAGAGATCAGAATGGAAAACATGATGTCCCGACAACCAGAAAATGAATTGCCCCGGTTGAGGCTCAGCATCCAGACTAAACTGCTGTTTACCCTGTTGGTGTTGAGCCTTGTCCTGTTGCTGTTTTCGGCCTATTCCACATTCAACAACATGACGATTATCGGCAATTTCATGTTGCAGAAGTACACGTCGCTGAAAGATTACGCTGTTGACAGCAGCATTCATGCGTTGCGTCGTCAGGCAGAAGCGGATTTGTTAAGAACTGCACGGGATCAGGCTTCTTTGAGCAATTCTTATCTCGAGAAAGTTGAGGCCGAGACCAAAATCATTACAACGTATGCCGAAGCCATCTGGAAAAACCCAAAACCTTTTCGCGTTCAGCGTCATTCATTTTCAATGCGGGAAAAACCTGCGGATATTCAACAAACTTCCGTGTATTACACCATACCGTTGCGTGCGATACCTGATGAACAGCAGAAGCGGGATGTTCTGTTATCCCGATATCTCGAAGAGCTTTTTTTTGCGGCTCGTCAGGACAATCCGAACCTGGGATCGGTATTTGTTGTTCTGGAATCAGGTGTAGGCCGTGTGCTTCCATGGGTGTCGGATGCCCCTGCGGACTACGATCCCCGTAAACGTCCCTGGTACACACGTGCCGCATCCACAGGACGACTGGGGTGGATTGCGCCATATCCGGATGTAACTACGGGAGTACCTACTGTCACATGTTCGCACCCGATCTATGATCAGCACCAGAAACTCATCGGAGTTGTTGGGCTTGATTTGACGCTGGGAACATTGATCGAAGGCGTTCTGACCCAGCATATTGATGTGGACGGGAGTATGTTTTTGCTGGATGCAGACGGCTGTGTCATTGCCCATCCCAAACTCTCCTTGAACAGTCGGCATTGGGGTGAGAATATTGAACGTGAAAATTTCCTTCACAACAGAAATGATTCATTAAGCCGAATCGTTGCCAAAATGGTTCAGGGGGCCAGCGGCATCGATATATTCACTGACGACGGTGATAAATATTTGGCATACGCACCGCTTCCCGCCCCGAACTGGAGCCTGGGTGTGATAATGCCGGTAGCATCGATCATCAAACCGGCAGTGAGCATCGAGACGCAAATCAATTCCGAGGGCAGAAAAACAGAACAGGATATTGAAAGCCAGCGAATGCAAGTCCGAACGCTGATGATCATCATATTCACCCTTATGCTGGCGGTTGTTACGGGGCTGGCTTTTTTGCTTTCCCGAAGAATCACCAAACC
>JAPLJE010000769.1 GCA_026388755.1 Deltaproteobacteria bacterium
TGCAGCAGATTGGTCAATGCCCTTTCGCCGCCAGTCAGGGTCAGCAGGCGGAATGGGACGGCGAATTCCTGAAGCAGCAACCGCAGCATGGGCAGTACGCCCTGATGCTGCCAGATCAGCTGAAAATTTCGAAAACGCTCGACCTCGGCTTCCCAGGCCAGTTCATCCTGAACCAGTCGATCCAGACTGTTAATGGACAGGGCCAGGACATCCGTTGCCAAAGCCGATCTCAGAATGCTTTCCCGCTCGGGTTCCGCGCAGGCACGCAAGAGATATAGCAGGGATTTTGCCTCCACGCTGTCAAAGACGGAATCCTTGTCGGACAGATAGACACTGCGCACCCGACGCTTATTCAGGGCCTTGCGAATCGCGACAGCTTCGCTGCCATTTCTAACCAGAATAGCAATGTCCGCCGGACGAAGCGCTTTAAACTCACGGCTTGGCGACTGAAATCCGGTTTGTGCCGGCGACGTTTCCGCCGAATTCAACAAATGAACAATTTCACTGGCCACAGATTGGATTCGGCCATCTGGCTGATATACCCCTCATCGCCGGTTTTATTGAGAGTTCCGGGTTGCTGAAGCTGCCAGAACGTCATGGCATGGACCGGCTTTCCATGAACGATGAGTTGTTCCTTGCGCCCCTCGGCCGCAACTTCCACAAAGGGGATGCGATCCTGAAACAGAAACGCGCCATCCGGGTGTCCGGCCCCAGTCCCAAACACCTGGTTGACCGCCTTGACCAGACCTTCGGTGGAACGGAAATTTTTCCCCAGTGCGTATGGCGCACCGGAGGCGTCCCGGCGCGCAGTCAGATACGTGTAAATATCCGCTCCGCGAAAGGCATAAATCGCCTGCTTGGGATCACCGATCATAAACAGACCCGTATCCGGATGAGAGCTTAAATCGAATGGGTGGAAGTCAGGAGTCTGGAAGAGCGGCTCTTTGCCTTTGATGGTCGTCTTTCCGCTGTTGTCTGTCGCCTGCTGTCTGTCATCTCCCGTTTGTGTCAGGCCAAGATAGACTTTACTGAAGATGGCGTACTGCACCGGGTCGGTATCCTGAAATTCGTCAATCAGCGCTGCCGGGAACTGCTCGCGAATGACCCGGGCCAGCTGCCCGTTTCCCGCCCTGTACAGGGCATCATGCAGACGGGTCAGGAGATCATCAAAACCCATTTGGGCAGTGCGTTCTTTTTCCTGCCGGACGCGCCGTCCAATGTCTTCCGCCGCATGATTATAAAGCGCCGTATCAATCTGAAGCGCTGCCAAAGTTTCATCAAGTCGCTCATAGGCCGGGTGTTCCGGTACGGACTTATTCTTGGCCACACCCACATTCAGCCCGGCACTTGAAAATTTATTCAGGGTCTGAGCATCGGGCAGCGGACCTTTGTCTTTTACCCAGGATCGCATCGATTCAATCCATTTATTCAGAGAATCGGATCGGTATTTGTTGCCATTCAGGGTTTTGTCGGCCTGAGCCTGACGCACCCGTTCGATCGCAATCTCAAAGTCCAAATCCCAGATCTGCCGGGTCTCTTCAATCGCCTGAAGGCGCTTCTCAATCAAAACGAAAGGGTCGTCTGTCGGACTCAGGCGCTCCTTGAGCAAGGGCTGGATTTTTTCCAGCAATTCCTGCGGGGTGGCGCATAGGCCCATCAGCCCGGATAAAATCTCCTTGGATTGGGGATAAAAATGGCTGCGCCAGTAGTCACATGCGGCTTCTTCCAACAGTTCCCGGTCGGAAGGTGCCAGCTCAAGATCAAAGAGACCACCACTGTTAAAGGCGTGCTGGCGGATCATTTGCTGACACCAGGCATGAATGGTATGGATCGCGGATTCGTCCATCCATTGCGCCGCCTGATCAAGCATCCGGGCGCAAACCGGCCACTGGCCGGCATCGTAATCGCCTCTCAAGGCCTGCAGGTACGCATCCCCCATGCCCTGTACACGAAAACAAGCCGCAGCCTCGGTCAGGCGGCTGCGAATCCGGTCCCGCAGTTCCTCCGTCGCAGCATTGGTAAAGGTCACAACAAGAATTTCCGGCGGCGTCAAGGGCCGGCAAAAGGCGTTTTCTCCCCCATGCCCCAATACCAGCCGCAGATACAGGGCTGCAATCGTGTAGGTCTTACCGGTACCCGCACTGGCTTCGATCAGACGAGCACCGTGCAAAGGAAAAGTGAGAGGATCCAGAAGCTTTCCCATACGTGTTGCTCCTTATTCCGAAATCTCATGAACCCGGCTGGCTTGTAACAGCGGCGCATAGATGGATGTTGCCAAATGATCAAATTGATTTCCGTCAGCCTGCCAGAGGGCATTAAAATCAGGATAGGTTCGCGCCAGATAGAGACTATACCCCAGCTCTCCTGAAGCGTTGAAGCCGTCCCCCTGATAAGCCCTGCGGGCCGCATCCACGGCTTTCTGCCGTTTCATTTCCGGGGTATCCTTCGGATGATCGGAATGCAGCGCCGCCAGATAGGCCAGGGCGGTTCTGGCTGTCACCGGCAGGGGCTGCTGAAGTCCTGACCACCAGTGCACAATGATGTCAGTCAGACAATTTTCAGCAGCCTCCTTGTCCAGCGGAACCAGTTCAGCAATACCATCCGGAGCAATCAGACAACTGGTCAGGGACGCTCCCTGCGCACAACCGGCCAGATGCCTGACCCAGAGACCCAACAGGCTGTATAAACGGGAGACATTCGGACCAGACCCCATAATCCCCTGATGATAAAACTCCCAGCGGATATAACGCGCGGGGAAAGAGGCTTTCGGTGAGTCCGGATCCACCTGCCGCAAACCACTCAGCCAGTCTTCCAAAAATAATGTTGGAGAAACTGAGGCTATTTGAACCTGTTCCGGGTTCTGAGTCCGCAAGCGGATTTCCATCGTATCCGCCGGACATGGCCATTTTCGGCTCAACTCGTGGTGATATTTCAGCATCCGCAACACAGGCTCAGCCAGTTCCGCTGCGGCCAGCTCACCAAAACCTTTCATCGGCAGACAACCGGCGCGGCGAAGTCTTTCCGCCTCTTCATAAACAGCCTCCCGGTATTTTTCCGATTCAGCAGCAAGCCCAGCGGCAAGCAATTGGGCTCCCAGGTTAAAAGGTGCCAATCGATCCAGGGCAAATGGCTCCTGGTCTTCAGCCGTTATATCTATTTCATTAAAAAAGACTTTCAATCGCCGATTAAAAAAAATCTGCACCGGATTTTTCAGGAATCGAATCAGGTCGTTCAACTGCAAGGGGCCTTCGATTGGGAGTGGCAAAAGATCTCCTGGCAGCGGACTCTCAGATGCCCTGGCGGTCTGCGGGTCCAGAATTTCCCGCCATTCATGAGCGTAGGTAAACAGACCCAAGTCCCGACCTGAGCTCCGACCAAAGTTCCGACCCAAGTTCCGATTGGGCTGAAAGTAGGCTTTGCTGAAGGGCTGTAGCGGGTGTCGGCAGGTCAGTTGATCAAGAAGTTTCGTCCCCGTCTCACTGGCCGCCGAATCCGATCCCGCCAAAAGATTTCTTGGCCTCCAGCCGGATGCCAGATAGTCGCGAAGCTGGCCGACCAGCACCGAAGGCATTTGCACGCTGTTATCCCGGACACTGCGGCCGATGTAGGAGATATAGAGTTTTTCCCGCGCCGATAACAGGGCTTCAAGAAACAGATAGCGATCATCTTCCCGGCGGGAACGATCTCCCGGCCGATAGGAACCCGGTGCAGCCATCAGATCGAAATCCAGGGGCGGACGGCTTCGCGGATACTGTCCATCGTTCATACCCAACAGGCAGACCACTTTAAACGGAATGGCCCGCATCGGCATCAGGGTGCAGAAATTGACCATTCCGGCCAGGAACCGCTGGGATATGCCGGATTCCTGCATGGCCCCCAGAATGACTTCGCGCACCACCGTCAGGGGCAGCGCTTCATCCAGGCCGGCATCCCTGCAGGCGTTTAGCCACTTTTCCAGCACCGCTTCCAGCCGGCCCTGGGTCAGCCGGTCAGGGCTGTCAACCGGCAGCAGGCAATCCCTCGATAAATCCAGAATGCGTCTGCACCAGTTTTCCACCTTAGCCGGCTGAGCCAGCACTCGCCA
This sequence comes from Deltaproteobacteria bacterium, assembly GCA_026388755.1. Lineage (GTDB taxonomy): Bacteria > Desulfobacterota > Desulfobacteria > Desulfobacterales > Desulfatirhabdiaceae > RAAP-1. The sequence goes on from JAPLJE010000769.1 coordinate 4,085, forward strand.
GTGCCTTTCCAGCGTTCCCAGCACGTCTGCCAGCGGACCGACCAGCGCGGCTTCCAGACCGCTGACTTCGTCATAGGGTTCAATCCCCTGCCAGGGCTGGCCGGCGCCTACCGCATACCCCAGGAGCATGCGACGCAGGCCAAACAACCAGGTGTTTTGTTCCAGATCGGCAGGAAGCCCGAACCCCATGCGTTGCTCGGCGCTAAGTCCCCAGCGGATACCGGAGCCTTCAATCCACTGCCTCAGCCTGGGAAGATCCGCTTCCGCCAGGCCAAAACGCTCACCGAAGGCAGAAACTTCCAGCAGATCCATCACATCACTCACCGCCATACGCGAGTCCGGCAGGTGAAGCAGTTTGTCCAGAGCCTGCAGAAAGGGAACGCCTTCGCGCTCAGGGCTGTCAGCGATCGTAAACGGAATATACCGCGCATCGTGCGGCCGGACGTTGCCAAAGACGGCCTCGATGTGGGGTGTATAGACATCAATGTCCGGAGTCATGACAATGATATCACGGGGCTTAAGATCCGGAATTCCGGCAAAGAATGACAGCAGCTGATCCTGCAGGATTTCCACTTCGCGCTGACGGCTATGGGCCAGATGAAAGCGGATCGATCCATCGTCCGGATCGATCCGCTGTTTGTTTTCAAAAGAAGCGGGTAAAGGCTGCAAGTCCAGAATCGCCTGCTGGACCTGCGGCAGCAGACCCGCCTTGGAGCCATCCGGGACAACGTCACGAAAAAGATCAATTTCGGCAAAGTTTTCCCGGTATACCTCCGGCCGGTCATAAGCGTAAAGCAGCCCCATATAGTCGCGTCCCTGCTTTCCCCAGGCCGCGAGAAGCGGATTAACGTGCTGGTGTAAACGCTCCGGATTCAGATCCGGCGGCATTTGCGCTTTTCGCGGGTGTCTGGGCCGCTCGATTCTCAGCAGGTCCCTGTCTTCAATGATATCTGCCCAGTAATGCCGGCAGGGGTTGTGAACGCACACCATCACCTGGCTGAGGCGGGACACGGCATGCAGCGCTTCCAGCGCCTGTTTGGGCAGGGAGCAGATACCAAAGACGATCACACGGCGCGGCAGGCCGGCGGGTCTTTTCGCCAAGGCTTCCGCGGCTTTCAGAAACCGGCGATGCAGGTTGGAGCGGCTGTTCCCGCGTTGATTCGAGTGAATGCTCTGCTGAATTCTTCGCCAGAGCTCAGCCTGCCAGGCTTGCTTCTCCGGCATTTCAACCGGCTCGCCTCCGACGTTTCGAATCCGGTCAAAGCCGTCCGTCCAGTCTTCCAGCCAGTCGGCCCGGTAGACCTGATACTGGTCGAAAAGGTCCGCAAGATGGCAGGCCAGTTGATATCGCTTGCGCAGGTCGTGATCGTCTGACAGATACTGCGCCAGCGGCGCGAAACAATCCTCTTTCAGCAGGGACGGCAACAACTGAAACAGCCGCCAGGTCAGGCGGTCTTTGTCATAAGGCGATTCCCTGGGAATTGCCTCTTCCCCCAGAACCGCCCGGTAGGCATTCCACAAAAAGCGCGCAGGCAGTAGCGTCTCCACCGCGGCGCTGATGCCGCACCCGTCGTTTTCCGCCAGCGCCAGCTTCAGCCACTGGGCCATGCCGTTGCTCTGAACCAGAAACAACTCATTTTCCAGCGGTTTCAGCGGCCGGCGCCGGATCCACTCCACCGCCACCTGCCGCAAGTCTTCCAGATGATTGGCATGAATCATCGAAAGGCCGGGGACCAACATCTCCTCACCGGCCATTCGATTCACCTTGAGTGTCTTCCCTCGATTGTTTGGCCGGGATCGGAATCCATTTTTTCAACTGTTTTTCAAGATCAGCCAGCCCTTTACCTTTTCGCATTTTTTCCATTCGGATTTCTTCTCATTTATAGGGTTGGTTCGCCAAAACACTATCTGCGGCAGCAGAGTTCATTCAGGAAGGATTCTCCATATCAACTCGGCATGTTGCTTGGATGATATCGAACATCGTTCGACTGTAAATCATGGACCACATATTGTCAAACAGGATTCAAAACGGCTTTCAGAGTCCAATTGTTGAAGATTTTAAGAATGTGTCGTAAAACTGATTTTAAAATATTTTCGTTATCTGGGAGGGATGAGAAATGGCTGAATATGGTGAATGGAACCGCAAGGGCTCAACTCTGAGTGATGCGACTGCTCAAAAAGAATATGGCGTGGACCGGGGCTTTATTGTGAGGGGCATCAAGGCAGAAAAACTGGAATATCGGGAAGGGTCCATATATGGAAATCCCTGGCTGAGGATTTTAAGAAGCCAACTTGAGCAGTACATCACAGAGGAACTTGGAACCGGTTACCTGTCTGACATGAAAAACCGGACCGAATTACGTAAAATCAAAAAGGAAATGGCTGACTTGAAAAAGCGTCTGGACACGCTTCAGGCACGAAAGGCGGAAATCGAGCAGGCCATGGGGAAATAGGCGCCCACGTCAGTCCCGGATAGTATTGACATTAACCCGGCAATCTGGTACGATTGCCTTGCCGCCTCATTAATGATCGTGCCCTATGAGCTGGAACATAAATTAATGCGGTTCGATCCTTGACTGATTCGAATAAAGGAGGACTGTAGGCTGACTTCTCCGGTGATGCAGGTGAAACACGCATTCCCTACCTACGACCGCGGACCCAATGACCCAGATTGGGTTTCCGCATGTGCATTTCACGCCGTTTTGATGATCTCTGAGTGATGACTTCAGCCTGGTGACGATGTCTTTCCGCTTATCTTCCGGATTGTTCTTCAATTGCAGCTCGACGTATTTCTCGATGCTGATTGGAGCAAAGCCAGCTTTTGGGTTGAGTTTTCTGCCTTTATTCATGATCCTTGTCCGAAAACGACGAGGCTATCCGGCGCGCAGCTTTTTGGGGCGTGCGGTTGCCCTGATTGGTTTTTTTGTTAATTCTTAAAAGACATCCAAAGGGATTGATCGCTCATAAAGTGTTTCCGGAGCAATGTCAATGTCTCCCGGCCAGGTCACAGTACCGTAATCGACCCGAGCCAAAGAAAAAAATCCTGGATTTTTGAGACGACAAAATACCGGATAGTGGAGATACGGGCGCATATCAAAGCGCCGCCGTTCACCGCTGGTGAAGGTGAGTAACAATCCAAAATCAGGGGCCGCCACAACGGAATTAACCTCGATCATTACCAGCCTCTCATCGCAAGGGATCAATCGGAAATACGGGCTCGCCATTCACCGCCAGCGCCCAATCCGCCATCAACTCATCCTCGTGGATATCTATCCACGCATGCACAAGACGCAGCTTCTTGGCTGGGAGATCACCTTCCAGCAAATTCCCTTCTGGTATTGAAATAACTGCCTTCTTGCCTTGATATTCCACATGAATATGTGGCAAGTGATGCTGTTGAGTATCCATGAACAGCATCCGAATGATGATTCCGTAGAACATGCTGATAGTTGGCATGATTGACGCTCCGTGAATACTTTAATTCGTATGTTTCAACTACCAGCCATGCCCGTGGCGGGCACAACGAAAGATGATAATTGATCATTTTCATATAAACATATCAGAATTCTTTTGTCAAAGTTCACTTTTTGAAAATCTTGATTTTTCAAATTGTCTGGACTGCCGATGCCGGAGACTAAATGCTGACAATACGGGAAACCGGGACAGATTTAATTTTCCCCTCAAAATGGTCGTGTGAAAAGAGAAGAAGTATTGACGACTTCACATATTGCAACCGCAATATGACCTCTGAAAACCATCCTTGACTTTATCTTATATTTATCTTATACTTTCTCTATGAACACAATTCACTGGACCGAAAAGGCATTCAGACAGTTACGGAAAATCAAGAATGCGCCGACTAGAAAGCATATTTACAAAGAGGCGCAGCAATTGACTGATTTTCCCAATTGCCAGAATGTCAAGCGCCTGACGAAGCATGAGTATGGCTATCGCCTCCGCATTGGTGACTGGCGCATATTTTTTGAGTTTGACGGAGCCGTGAAGGTCGTATCTATCGAGGAGGTTAAGAGAAGAAATGAACGTACATACTGATTACCAGATCATCAAAGACACTGCCGGCAAC
>JAPLJE010000587.1 GCA_026388755.1 Deltaproteobacteria bacterium
CGTTATGCTTGGTGATCGCCGCTGTCAGCGTCGTCTTCCCGTGATCAATATGTCCTATCGTTCCCACATTCACATGCGGTTTCGACCGATCAAACTTTTCCTTCGCCATTTCACTGTCCTCCCTACTGGATAATGATTAAAACGGATGCTCAGGCTTAACCATTCGTCTTTTTTACGCTAGTTTCCGTCTGCACAATCCCTGTCTTGATATGTTGTATTGGAGCCCACGATCGGAGTCGAACCGATGAACCTCTTCCTTACCAAGGAAGCGCTCTACCAACTGAGCTACGTGGGCAATTAGGCAATTCGGGGTAATCAGAGAATACCGGGCTGTTGAAATTATGGAGCGGGAGACGAGACTCGAACTCGCGACATCCAGCTTGGAAGGCTAGAGCTCTACCAACTGAGCTACTCCCGCCAACAGGCATTCACTAATCACACCCTGCAGACCTTCCCCTTATCCGACTTATGTTCGGGGTCAATCTATTTTCCTCAAGAAAATGTATGCATTGCAGATGAAGCTATGTAGTGCAATAATGATTTCACTTGATTTTACAGGCGAAATCTCCTACATACGACATTTATTGAGGCTGGTGGTGGGGGGAGGATTCGAACCTCCGAAGGCGTCGCCGACAGATTTACAGTCTGTTCCCTTTGGCCGCTCGGGAACCCCACCTTGTTTTTATTCAGGCAATAAATCTGCCTGATGGAGCCAGCGAAGGGACTCGAACCCCCGACCCACTGATTACAAATCAGTAGCTCTACCAACTGAGCTACGCTGGCCTGTTCATCATTTTTTTTATATCTTTTCTTTCTAACATTCCAAAAAACAGAAATCAACAAAAAAATATGTTTTTCTGCGCAATGGGATGATTTTTTCAAAAACTTTAGGAACAGTCCAAATTCTGTCTGATAAAAACCATTCTTCAGGCCCGGCATTCCATTACAACCACTTGCCCGTATCTGTTTGAAATTCCGATTCATTGTTTATCCAACTTGACAGTTCATGGATCTTGGTTCATTGTAAAGTGTATAATTGTTTTTCTTGATCGTATTTTTGATCTTCTTTTCAATAGCTCGGTTTTTTGTTTTCGAAAGAAAGGAGATCGCGGAATACTGGTTTGTCCGCCACCCTAACGAACACATCCTGAGCAAGCAACATGGATGTGTTACATCAGCATGATTCAGGATCATCCCATGTCGAGAATCAATTTTCTGATCTGCACCGCCATTGCAGTCATTTGCATCAGTTTTTGGGCTTTGTTGAACCGCCCGGAACAGGAACCCCCCTGGCCTTCCCGAATTCAAGGATTTTCATTTTCTCCATTTCAGCAAGGACAAAGCGCAATTGATGGCATTATGCCATCCGAAGCCGAAATCGATTCCGATCTGACATTGCTGGCGGATAAAACCAACGCCATCCGGACATACACCGTCCAGGGCGTTCTGGCCAAGATTCCGGCAATGGCCCGCAAACATAAACTAAACGTGACCCTGGGGGCCTGGATCAGTGCGGACCTTGAGCGAAACGAGGCGGAGATTGCAACGGCAATTCAATTGACCCGCGAAAATTGGCGTAACGTAGTACGAGTTGTGGTCGGCAACGAATCCCTGCTTCGCGAGGAAGTCACCAGTGAACAACTTTGTGACTACATCGATCGGGTGAGGACGGGCATTCGAGAGGCAGGCAGCCGTGTGCCGGTCAGTACTGCAGAACCATGGCACGTCTGGATCAAATATCCTGAACTCGGCGAGCACGTGGATTATATTGCCACACACATGCTCCCCTACTGGGAGGGCATTCAGATGGATCAAGCCGTGGAATATATTGTTGATCACGTCAATCTGCTGAAGGATACCTTCCCGAACAAACCCGTTATCATCACCGAGGTCGGTTGGCCCAGCAATGGCAGAAACCGAAAGTTGGCTGTGGCGTCGGCGGCTAACCAGGCCACTTTTCTGCGGCGTTTTATCGCCCGGGCTGAACAGGAGAAATACATCTATTATGTAATGGAGGCCTTTGATCAACCCTGGAAGTCTGTCACCGAGGGAGCGATCGGCGCCTATTGGGGGGTCTTTGATGTGAAGAGGCAACCCAAATTTCCCCTGACCTCGCCCATTGTTGAAATTCCCGAATGGCGCACCCTGGCCGCCATCTCTGTGGCGATTGCGGTCATCACCTTTGCACTGCTTCTGATCGATAGCCGGACTCTTCGGAAACGCGGCCGCAGCTTTCTGGGACTCATCGCTTTTTCAGCCGCCACAGCCGGCGTGTGGATCGTTTACAGCTACACCCGGCAGTATATTACGGTTACAACGGGCCTGGTCGGCCTGTTAATGATTATCGGCATGATCGGCGTCGTGGTCGTCCTTCTCACTGAAGCCCACGAATGGGCCGAAGCTTCATGGGCGACCAGACGAAGACCATTTACACCGGTCCTGGTACCCGACGAAGATCTTCCCATGGTTTCGGTGCATGTACCGGCCTACAATGAGCCGCCGGAAATGCTGATGGAAACCCTCAACGCTTTGGCCCTGCTTGATTACCCGAATTTTGAAGTCCTGGTCATCGACAACAATACCCAGGATCCGTTGGTCTGGCAGCCGATCGAGGCCCACTGCACCGAACTGGGGGCTCGATTCCGATTTTTTCATGTGGATCCGCTGGCAGGTTTCAAAGCTGGCGCTCTTAATTTTGCACTTGCCAGAACCGCTCCAAACGCCGTCGTGGTTGCAGTGATTGATAGCGACTACATCGTTGAACCCAATTGGCTACGGGATCTGGCAAGCCAGTTCGTCAAACCCTCCATTGCCATCGTTCAGGCGCCTCAGGATTACCGCGATGAAGGCGAGAACATGTTCAAAGCCATGTGCTACGCCGAATACAGGGGCTTTTTCTATATCGGGATGGTAACCCGCAACGAACGCAACGCCATTATTCAGCATGGCACCATGACCATGGTACGGAAATCAATGCTGGAGGAAGTGGGCGGCTGGGCAGAATGGTGTATCACTGAAGATGCCGAATTAGGGCTTAAAATCTTCGAAAAAGGCTATGAAGCCGCTTACACCGCCAGCAGCTATGGACGGGGAGTTATGCCCGACACCTTCATCGACTTTAAAAAACAGCGATTCCGCTGGGCTTACGGCGCCATGCAGATCCTTCGCCGCCATGCCTCAAAATTGATTTTGCCCGGCCAGTCCAGCCTGACCTATGGCCAGCGTTATCATTTCATCGCCGGTTGGCTGCCCTGGATGGCGGACAGCATCAACCTGCTTTTTACCATCTCCGCGCTACTCTGGTCCCTGGCCATGTGTCTGCTGCCCCTGAAATTCGACCCGCCCCTGGTGATCCTGTCGGTGATGCCGATGTCTCTTTTCATTTTCAAAGTGGCAAAAATGATTTATCTTTACCGCAGCAGAGTTGGCGCCAATATAGCCCAGACTTTTGCTTCTGCCCTGGCTGGCCTGTCTCTCTCTCACACCATTTCCAAGGCCATTCTGCTCGGCATTTTCACAAAGAGCATCCCTTTCTTCCGAACTCCGAAGCTGGCTCGCACCCATGCCCTGTTTCATGCATTGCAGTCGGCCCGTGAGGAGGGATTGCTTGCCTTTGCCCTCTGGTTTGCCATCTTCACCGTAGTGGCACGGCAAGGCGCGGATACGCCGGATGTATTCATGTGGCTCATGGTGCTCCTGGTCCAGTCCATTCCCTATTCGGCCACGGTGATCATGGCGATCATCAGCGGTTTTTCCAGGGTCCCCGCTCAGCTCATTTGCAAGATAACTGCATCTCCCGTTGTGGCTTCAGACACCAGCATCCCTGCCGAAGCGACAAATCAAAAACAATCAGCTTCATAAGGTGGAAATATTTTGGCAATTTTTAGACCGGCAATCCAGATGCCACGTTCATAAAATGGGAAATCTATCTGAATAAACAGGCATTTGCCTCTAAAGACTGTCTCAAAGAAGGCTTTTGATATTTATGGAACAGATTAAACGTTCACTGTGGAAACGCTTTGTTGCGATCGCTCAACCATATTTTTTCCCGAACGTCCGCGGTGGCGGTTGGGCCATGCTGTTGTTACTGATCATGCTGCTGGCTTTTCTTTTCGGCGTTCTCTTTCTGATTGTCAGCGGGTTGACATTGGCGGGAAATCATTTTGCGCCGGCTCTGACTGCAAAAATTGCTTCCGGTCTGTTTTCAATGATTACAAAAATCTTCAATTCCAAAGCCTGGCTGATTGTCGCGGGGTTATTCATTGTTCCTGCGGGAATATTCATTTTGTTTGGCCGGCACATCCGCAGCCGCAGGCAAGGCTGGGTTCTGCTTGCCACCGTCCTGATTCTGTCACTTTCCGTGACGGGAATCAATGTCGCCTTCAGTTATATCGCCAATTACTTCACCAATGCCCTGGTGCAAAAAAACCAGGATCTGGCCTATCTTTTCGTCGTGGTCTATTTTTGCGGCTTTATGATCGGCATCCCCATCGTGGCCTTCTATGGTTATGTGCAGAGTTATCTTGGAATGCGCTGGCGGCAGTGGCTGACCGGTGAATTTTTGGGAAAGTATTTTAACAACCGCAGTTATTATGAAATCGAAACCCATGCACTGATAGACAACCCGGATCAGCGAATCATGGAGGATATCCGTTCATTTACCCGGACATCACTGGGATTTCTGTTGATCATCCTGGGTTCGCTGATGGATCTGGTTTCCTTTACCGGCATTCTCTGGTCAAAATCCGTGCTGCTGGTCGGTGTCGTGCTGGCCTACTCACTGGTGGGAACACTGCTGACCGTTTTGATCGGACGGCGCCTTGTTGGCCTGAACTTCAATCAATTGCGATACGAAGCGGACTTTCGGTATTCCCTGGTGCATGTGCGGGACAATGCCGAATCCATAGCTTTTTATCAGGGAGAAACGCCGGAGATAGCGCAGATCGGGGATCGATTCAAAAAAGTTATCGGAAATTTCAACCTGCTCATCGGCTGGCAGCGGAACCTCTCACTGTTTACCACAGCCTACAGCTACCTGCCGGTTGTCCTGCCCTTTCTGGTATTGTTTCCGCAATATTTCAGCGGCAAGATTGAATACGGCGACATGGTTCAGGCCAATTTCGCCTTCAGCCAGATTTATGCGGCCCTCTCCCTTATCGTGTCCCAAATGGAGCAGATAACGAATTTTGCCGCCGGTGTCGAACGTCTGTCAACCTTCGCCGATGCCATCACACCGGCACCGACACCGATCCCCGGCATCCTAACCCATGAAACTGACCATTTTGCCCTGATGAATGTTTCCCTCCTGACACCCAACCGAAACCGAACCCTGTTTCAGGGTCTTTCAGTGGATTTAAATGGAAAGGACAATCTGGTTGTCGTCGGCCAGAGCGGGGTGGGGAAAAGCTCGCTCCTTCGCGCTATTGCCGGTTTATGGACCCAAGGCTCCGGCGCGATCCAGCGCCCTGCCCTGCGTGAAATTTATTTTCTGCCCCAAAGGCCATACATGTTACTGGGCTCACTGCGCGATCAGCTGCTCTATCCCCGGATGCAGCAGGAGATACCTGAAGATGAGCTCCGGAGTGTTCTGCTAAGCGTCAACCTGGCGGATCTGCCGGAAAGATCAGGCGGATTTAAAGCGGAACTGGTCTGGGCGGATGTCCTGTCTTTAGGCGAACAGCAACGGCTGGCCTTTGCCCGTCTGATCATCAACCGTCCCGGATTTGCCGTTCTGGATGAAGCCACCAGCGCCCTGGACAAGGAAAACGAAGCCGGACTTTACCGGAAACTGCAGGAGCTGGATATTCATTATATCAGTGTCGGCCACCGATCCAGCATCCTGGATTATCACGACTATGTGCTGGAGCTGAAAGGACAGGATCAATGGCAACTGCTGACCGTCAGCGATTATAAAATAAATACAGGCGTAACTTCATGAAAAGTCGACATCTTGCCTGGATCTGTTCTCTACGAGCTTTGTTTTCTGTCGCTTTTGGCCACTCCATGCGCTATACTGTGTCTCAAATTCGCAACCCGAAAGAGAAGAATAATGAATGGTCAACACCGTAAAGAGATTCGCCCCGGAGTATACGTTGAAATTGTTTTGAAGCAAGATCAGCGAACCGGCAAACGCACTGCCGGAATTGTCAAGGACATCCTGACATCGGCCGCTTTTCATTCCCGCGGAATCAAGGTCCGCCTGGATAGCGGCCAGATCGGGCGCGTGCAGGAGGTTCTGCCGGATGAAAAAGAATAGCCGCTCAGCTTCGCCGGATGATCGTCAATCACCCAAAATTCCATGTTAAATCA
>JAPLJE010000043.1:0-3728 GCA_026388755.1 Deltaproteobacteria bacterium
GCCGTTGAAGCCCACTCGCTGTATACATGCAGTCCGGATCTGCTGAAAACCTGCCATGCCATCACCCAAAAACACGGGGTTCCTCTGGTCATTCATGTCGCCGAAACGCTTGAAGAGCTGGCTGAAATCCAGGCAAAATACGGAAAAAAACCCTTTGAATATCTGGAATCCCTTGGCATTCTGGGGCCTCACATCATTGCCGACCACTGCGTTCACCTGGATGATTCCGAGATTGAGCGCATGATTCGCCATCGCGTCAACGTGGTCACCAATCCCGAAAGCAACATGAAACTGGCCTCCGGAATCGCCCCGGTCACCCGTCTGATTGCCGGCGGTTTGACGGTCAGCCTGGGAACCGATGGATGCGCCTCCAACAACAATCTGGACATGCTTCTGGAAATGGATACGGCGGCCAAGCTTCAGAAGATCGCTTTGATGGACCCGACCGCCCTGGATGCCGTTACCGTCCTTAAGATGGCCACATGCGAAGGCGCGAAAGCCCTGGGCTTTGGGGATATTACCGGGTCTCTTGAACTGGGTAAAAAAGCCGATATCATTATCGTGGATACCCGAAAGCCGCATCTGACTCCCATGTACAACCCGTATTCCCATCTGGTTTATTCAGCCGGGGGGGCCGATGTCAGCCATTCGATCATCAACGGCAGGCTGGTTATGGAAGATCGGCGCCTGTTGACATTGGACCTGGAGAACATCCTGGCCCGCTCAAAGGAAAAAGCGGTTTTAGTCAATCAATGGCTGTCAGGAAGATGAAAACAGTTGAATTTGTGGGGTTATTATTGCTGGAACCCTATTGACACAGTCCACAGTACCGTAAGATAATAATTACGTTTTGATCGAAAAAATAATTGATTTCTTTGTTGTTAAAGGAGGACATACCCAATGAATGTTTGGCCCATCCGTGCGGCCTTTGTCTTGATGATTCTGATGCTGATCGGGCCTGTTATCCCTGCCACCTCTGCGGAGGAGAATATTTTAACGCTGGATCAGATTGTTAAAACCGCCATCCGTAAAAATCCGGGAATCACCATCTCTCAGCAGGAAGTTGCTGCCTCCCAGGCCCGGGTGACGCAAAGCAAATCCGCTTATCTGCCCCAGTTGACGGCCACTACCGGCTATACCCGCTTGAACCAATGGAACCCTGATGTATTTACGGGGAAAGACTACCGCGGTCAATACGATGACTATCAAGTTGGTCTTACCCTATCCCAGTACCTGTATGATTTCGGGCAAACCGATGGAAAGGTGGAACAAAGCCGGTTCAGCCTTTCGGCCAGTCAGAAAGGCCTGTCAGCAACCATTGCCGATACGGTCCGGGATATCAAAAAAAGCTATTTTGAAGTGCTCAAAAGACAAAACCTGGTCAAAGTCAACCAGGAGTCCGTCCGGATTCAGGAAGAACATCTCAATCAGGCCAAGGCGTTTTATCAAGCAGGCATCCGGCCCAAAATCGACGTAACAAAGGGCGAAACAGAATATTCCAACAGCCGGTTGAACCTGATTCGTGCTGATTTTGCATACCATTCATCTATACTGGATATGGGATCCTTGCTGGGTGGACCTCCGGTGGAAGGTAAATATTCACTGGCCGATGTTCCGACTTCGCCTTCGGAAGAACCCATGTCTGTTGAATCACTGGTTCAAGAAGCCAGCAGCCGCAGGCCGGAAATAGCCCGGATCAAAGACCAGATCAAGGCTGCTCAGGCTCTGCTAAAATCCTCACAGGCAGGCAACTGGCCTTCGATCACTGCAAACGCCGCGGCTGGATGGGAAAACAACGAGTATCCCCTTGAGGACTACTGGCAGATGGGCGTGAATATCTCCTGGCCTCTTTTTACGGGTTTCAACATCCAGGGAAAAATCGCGGAATCCCGAGCCCAAATCGACAAACTGGAAGCCGGCCGCAGACAGCTCGAGCTTCAAGTACTTAACGATGTTTCAGTGGCATACCTGGGGCTGAATACCACCATTGAAGCCATCAAAACAACAGAGCTGGGACTGGTACAGGCCCAGGAAAACATGGACCTGGCGGATGGGCGATACAAAAACGGCGTTGGAAATGCCATAGAATATAGTGATGCGGAACTGGCCCTGACCCAGGCCAAGAGCAACCTGGTTCAGGCTTCCTACCAATACCATCAGCAGATGGCCGAACTGGATCGCGCCGTCGGCCGCTAATCCACCCAGTCCAGGGTCCGGATGACCGCTTTCTTCCATTTCAGATAACCAGAAACCCTGTCGTTTTCCGACATCTTTGAATTCCAGATCCGGTCAACGCTCCAGTACTGACAAAGCTCATCCTTTCCGTCCCAGAACCCGACTGCAAGTCCCGCGGCATAAGCAGCCCCCAAGACCGTGGTTTCGGTCACCGCGGGCCGGATCACCGGAACATTCAGGATATCCGCCTGAATCTGCATCAAGAGCGCATTGGCCGTCATGCCGCCATCCACTTTGAGCTGGGTGAGCTTCACACCGGAATCCTTTTCCATGGCCTCGACGATATCCCGTATCTGATAGGCGGCTGCCTCCAGCACGGCTCTGGCCAGATGCCCCTTATGGGCATACTGGGTCAGGCCGACAATGACGCCGCGGGCATCGGATCGCCAGTACGGTGCAAATAGGCCGGAAAACGCCGGAACAAAATAGACGCCGCCACAGTCCTCAACCGTTCCTGCCAGTGCTTCAATCTCCGCCGATGTGGCAATCAACCCCAGATTGTCCCGCATCCACTGCACCAGGGCACCGGATATGGAAATCGAGCCTTCCAGACAGTAGCAGGGCTTCTCGGAACCGAACTGATAGGCCACGGTGGTAATGAGTCCGTGCCGGGACACAATGGGGAACTCACCGGTATTCATCAGCAGAAATGCGCCGGTGCCATAAGTGTTTTTGGCTTCTCCAGGCGTAAAGCAAGTCTGCCCCACCAGCGCGGCCTGTTGATCCCCGAGGGCTGCACAGACCGGAACAGTCGCGGACAGCGGCCCCGAAGGATCGGTGAGCCCCCAGTAATGTTCATCGCTGGAGGGAACGATTTTCGGCAGCATCTGATGCGGAATGTCCAGCACGGCCAGCATGCCGGGGTCCCAGCACAGGGTATTCAAATCCATCAGCAGGGTGCGGCTGGCATTGGTGACATCGGTTACGTGAGCGCCCCCATCCGGGCCGCCAGTCAGCCACCAGATGATCCAGGAATCCATGGTTCCAAACAGCGCGTTTCCTTCAAGGGCCGCGTTTCGGGCTTCCGGGACCTGATCCAGAATCCATGATATTTTAGGCCCGGAAAAATAAGTAGCCACGGGAAGGCCTGTTTTCTCACGGAACCGGTCCGTTCCCCCTTCTGCTATCAGTTTCTGGCAGATCTCATGGGTGCGGGTACACTGCCAGACAATGGCATTGCAGAAAGGTTTTCCCGTCCGTTTGTCCCAGACCACCGTGGTTTCCCGCTGATTGGTAATGCCGATGGCCGCGATATCCCTTCCGCTGATCCCTCCTTTTGCCAGCGCGCCTTTAATCACATCCTGCGTGTTCTGCCAGATTTCTTCCGGATCATGCTCGACCCAGCCCGGCTTGGGAAATATCTGTCGATGTTCTTTCTGATCCCAGGCTACGATCCGGCCGGTCTTGTCAAAAATGCTGAACCGCGTGCTGGTCGTTCCCTGATCCACTGCACCGATGTAGGATGTCATCATTTACCTCGTCTTGGAGTCAAC
>JAPLJE010000043.1:3866-5835 GCA_026388755.1 Deltaproteobacteria bacterium
TGTTTCATGGCAAATCTCCCTGTGATGAATCGTTGACGTGAACTTGCTTTCGGGTGTGATTCCTGCATAACAGAGCCTCGGGATGTGATCAAGAGCAATTTACTTTTCCTGCATTGGTTCATCTTCATGTCCATCTGCCACCTTTCTTCCAGTTTGACAGATAAACTCACGTTGCAATTTGCCCATTAACCTGATACTGCTTCACCGAGCTTCATAGTCGCCTTCCTGTTTTTTTGTGCCTTTCCGGCAGACAATATTTGTCACAGAATCACCGATGAAGCTCTCAGTTTAAGCCAAAAAGCCCTCTCACAATTCTTGCATAAGGCTCTATGGACAACCGATTCTTCGAAAAGCCGATCATCAACTCTCCCTATGAATGCCCGGCACGGCACTGGGAACTCGATGATCAGGGCCAGCCAACACAACGAATTATCGAAAAGCGGCGAATCGCCCAGTACATTACCCCGGTTCCCAAGCCCAAAAAGAGAACGGAAACACGCACCCAGCTCAATCTGGTGTTTGACGAAGGCAAAGGCCTTTCAACCCAGGACCAGCGGTATGATCCCACACCAATCATCAATGAACTCCGCGGCCATGTGAATCAGTGGCGCAATCTGTCAAATCCCGGCGCCTGGAAAGTCACTCCTGAAACCGCCCGTATGCTTCAGCATTGGCGGCATCACCGGTTCAATCATATCCGGCCGTTTTTCTGTCAGGTGGAAGCGATAGAAACCGTCATCTGGCTTCTGGAAGTCGCACCGAATCTGGGTAATGCCGGCAAGTATTTTCTCAAACATCTATCCGATGCCAACAGCAACGCCAACCCGGACCTCATGCGCCTGGCACTGAAGCTGGCTACGGGCGCCGGCAAAACAACCGTCATGGCCATGCTCATTGCCTGGCAGACCGTCAACGCCGTGCGCCGGCCGGCCAGCAAAAAATTCAGCCGCGGATTTCTGGTCGTTTCCCCAGGCCTGACCATCCGGGACCGGCTGCGGGTGCTTCAGCCGAATGATCCGGATAGTTACTACGCCAGCCGTGAACTGATTCCAAACGACATGCTGGCCGATCTGGAGCGCGCCAAAATTGTCATCACCAACTATCATGCCTTCAAACTTCGGGAACGGATGGATATCTCCAAAGGCGGCCGGTCCCTGCTGCAGGGCAGGGGCGAGGCCATCGACACACTGGAGACCGAAGGCCAGATGATCCAGCGGGTCATGCCCGATCTGATGGGCATGAAACAGATTCTGGTGTTCAATGACGAGGCTCATCACTGCTATCGGGAAAAGCCCGGGGAAGCGGGTACGGATGTATTGAAAGGGGATGACCGGAAAGAGGCGGAAAAGAACAACGAAGCAGCCCGCCTCTGGATATCGGGACTGGAAGCCGTCAACCGCAAGCTGGGTATCTCACAGGTGATTGACCTGTCTGCAACGCCATTTTTTCTTCGCGGATCAGGCTATGCCGAGGGCACCCTGTTCCCCTGGACGATGAGCGATTTCTCCCTGATGGATGCCATCGAATGCGGGATCGTCAAGCTGCCCCGCGTACCCGTTGCAGACAACATCCCCGGCGGGGAAATGCCAAAATTCCGCAATCTCTGGGAACACATCCGCACGCGAATGCCAAAAAAAGGCCGGGGAAAGGCCAAAACCCTCGATCCGCTCAGTCTGCCCGTTGAATTGCAGACCGCCCTGGAAGCCCTGTACGGGCACTATAAAAAAACATTTGCCCTGTGGCGGGAAAACGGCATCCATATTCCGCCCTGCTTCATCATTGTCTGCCAGAACACATCGATATCCAAGCTGATTTACGATTACATTTCCGGCTTTCACCGCCTGAACGAAGACGGTTCCACCACCCTTGAAAGCGGACGTCTGGAATTGTTCCGAAATTTCAGCAATGACGGAGATCCGTTTGCAAGGCCCCGCACCCTGCTCATTGACAGTGAACAGCTTGAATCCGG
>JAPLJE010000454.1 GCA_026388755.1 Deltaproteobacteria bacterium
GTTTTTCATTTTTGATGACATCCGCTTTGAATCTGCTCAGAATCGGGCATTTTATGAAATCGACTCCATTGAGGGCGCCTGGAACACCGGCAGAGACGAAGGGCCCAACCTGGGCTACAAACCCCGGTACAAGGAGGCCTATTTCCCGGTTCCCCCCATGGATAAATTTCAGGACCTGAGAACGGAAATGCTCCTGGTGCTTGAAGGACTCGGAATCGAAATCGAAGCCCAGCATCACGAGGTAGCCTCCGGGGGTCAGGCCGAAATCGACATGCGGTTCAAACCCCTTCTGGAAATGGCCGATCAGCTGGTATGGTTTAAATATGTATTGAAGAATGTGGCAAACCGGGCCGGCCATACGGTAACCTTCATGCCGAAACCGCTTTTCGGTGATAACGGCAGCGGCATGCACACCCACGTCAGCATCTGGAAAGAAGGAAAGCCGCTGTTTGCCGGCGATCAGTATGCCGGGGTTTCCCAGATGGCGCTGTATGCCATCTGCGGCATCTTAAAGCACTGCAAAGCCCTGTGCGCATTCTCCAACCCCACGACCAATTCCTATAAACGCCTGGTTCCGGGTTTTGAAGCGCCCGTGAATCTGGCCTATTCCAGCCGGAACCGAAGCGCGGCGATCCGGATCCCCATGTATTCCTCATCGCCAAAAGCCAAACGCATTGAATTTCGCACCCCGGATCCTTCCTGCAATGGATACTTGGCGTTTTCCGCAATCTGCATGGCGGTGATTGACGGTATTCAGAATAAAATGGATCCGGGTGATCCGCTGGACAAGAATATTTACGATCTGCCGCCCGAAGAAATGGCCAATGTTCCATCTGCCCCGGGGTCTTTGGAAGAGTCTCTGGCCGCTTTAAAGGCGGATCACGAGTTTTTACTGAAAGGCGATGTATTCACCAAGGATGTCATCGATATGTGGATCGAATATAAAACCGATGCCGAGGTCAATCCGGTCAAGCTTCGGCCGCATCCCCATGAATTCTCTCTGTACTACGACATTTAATTCTTTCGGGTAGTCAACTCCTTCTGTTTCCAAGGCCCCCCCTGCGGGGGCTTTGGCCCCTCCCCCATTTTTTAAATCCTTTCTTGCATTTCTTCACCGATCTGTATAATAATAGTAATGAATGACACTACAATGGCCGCATCAGGTGAGAGAAAAGAGATTCGGATGGATGTATATTTACGAGAATTTGGTTACTTAGCGATTTTTATCCTAACTTTTCTGGAAGGTGAAACCATATTGATCATCGCCGCGTGTATGGCGAGCAAGGGGTTGCTGAATATCTATCTGGTTACGTTGTCGGCGGTAGCCGGAACGGTCATGGGCGATCAAACCTATTTTTATATCGGCCGGATACAGGGAATATCATTTATACAGAAAAGACCCAAGTTAAAACTGAAATGGATCAGAATCAGCGCTCTGATCGAGAGACGGGAAAACGTCATCATTTTTGCGTACCGATTCGTATACGGATTCAGGAATTTAACGCCATTTGCACTGGGCATTTTAAATATTAATGCAATGAAGTTTTTAATACTGAATGTCATCGCCGCATCGATCTGGGCAACGTCCTTCAGCATCCTGGGATACACGTTCGGCGGCATGATCAGAAACGATATTGAAACCTATGAAAAAGTGTTTGCCATGGGGATTCTGTTCATTACCGTATTGGCCGCTTTCATATACTGGCTGAAGAAGAGAATAAAAAACGAACCGATTCTCCCCTCTTAAACAAAATCAGAATAACTCCCCGCAGTGAAATCTTTCCTCGAAATGGCCGAAACGCTGGACAACACCCCATTTTTTTTCATGGATAAAAGGCATCAACTGTGTTCGGAACCCTTGTCAATACCCTGGCCATTATTGCAGGAAGCCTTGCCGGGCTGGCTTTCAGAGGCGGAATTCCTCTCCACTACCAGCAGACCGTGATTCAGGCCATCGGACTGGCCGTTGTGCTGATCGGCATGACCAGCGCACTAAAATCCCAGGATTTTCTGGTGGTTATCTTCAGCCTGGCCATTGGAAGTATTCTGGGAGAATGGTTCCGGATTGAAGCACGGCTGAATCAACTGGGTAGGTGGATGGAAAATAAATGTGCACAATCCGAAGGGGGAATCTCCAAGGGATTTGTTACCGCCAGCCTGATCTATTGCGTCGGCTCCATGGCCATTGTGGGTTCCATGGAAAGCGGGCTTACCGGCAACCATCAAACCTTATATGCCAAGTCTGTCCTGGATGGTATATCCGCCATTATTTTTGCGTCAAGCCTTGGCGCCGGTGTATTGTTCTCTGCAATATCGGTGGGAGCTTATCAGGGTATTCTCACCCTGTCGGCGGTTTTAATAAAACCGTTCCTGATTCCGTTGGTAGTGGATCAGATGTCTTCGGTCGGCGGAATTCTCATCATGGCCATTGGGTTCAACCTGCTTGAAATCAAAAAAATGAATGTCGGCAACATGCTTCCGGCCATCTTCATGCCCCTGGCCTATTACATAATTCAGCAGATGCTCCGTTAAAAACGCGGCATCAGAGCCGGTCACAATAAATACCCGGCCTTGATCATCGTTCCGGCCGGGATGAGTAAACACAGGGATGGATGGAACTGATGACAGAGCTTGGAGACGGTCTGGCTGTGCCAGGCGCCCTTTCCTGAAAATGTTGGGATACCCTGCACCTCCAGCGTGCGGGCAATTTTTTCATAACTCATCTGTTCTTTCCTCATGGCACCGATCATCTCAAGAACGCTTTTCCGGTCCATCCCGGGTTTGATGACATCTGCTGCGCCGTCTTTTTTTACGGCCCCGGAGGCATCCAGTGTTGCGGGTTGAGAAACGCACACCGGTTTCACGGTTTCCGGAATGATCCGGGAATCCAAGTCGGTTTTCTTTTCCGGCCAAGCGGCAGGAGCTACCGGGTTTTTCTCAAAAAAACTTGAAGCGATTCTTTCCAGTGCCGAGGCAATGCGTTCTTCCGCCGTTGCCCGGCGATCATAAATATCGGCCAGGCGCCGCTGCCCCTCTGTGATATCTCCAAGAAGTATTTTGATGGCGGGAAAATGATCTACCGGCGGCGTTCTCTGAAACGCGTCTTTTCGACGGTTATCATTGGGACCTTGTCTGTCGGGATTTTTATATCCATTATTATCAAATTGTTTCCGGTTTCTATCAAAGGGTTTGTTTTTTCCGGTCCGTAAATTATGAAGGAAATCATCCATCACGAGGGCTCCTTTAGGCAGGGATTGGTTGATGTTATCAACCCATAGGTTTTTCTGCAGAACAGATTACATAAAAAAACGCAGGATCTTTAAAAAATACACGACTACTGGTGGTCATAAATAAGGCTTTTTGGAGAAAACGGTGTTGTGAATCCAATTTCCGAATGTGTCGGAATCGTTGTAAAAACAACGAAGAAAAAATCAATATCTTGGCGTGGGTTTGGGACTGAAACAGCAGCATCAGCCATCATCTATCTTAGTTAATGATATGCGATGACAGGACCTTCTGTCAATAACAGATTTGAGAAATCAATTTGCCATACCTTACTGCCATTTGCCATGCTGTAAAAAATCTCGACAATTTCATGACCCCCGGAATCTTCCAGTCCGCAGAGTGCATGCGAATTCTAAAACAATACCGGTGTGTTAAAATCATTTTATCTTTTTCGCATCCTTGGTATATGAATTGCTAAGTTAGAATTAAGTTAGAATTAAGTTAGAATGCAGATCATTTCATTATTAACATTGATGAACTTGTTAAAAGTCAAAATGGGGTGGCAAAGAAAAAAGTTCAAGATCAAGGCAAGCGAATCCTGAGGAATGAGGTGTACGGCCAGTACGCCGCAATGACGAAGG
>JAPLJE010000121.1 GCA_026388755.1 Deltaproteobacteria bacterium
ATTATTGGGCTGGCCCTTTCAGCCCTGACGCCATCCATTACGGTGAGAATCGCCATCATGATGCCCATTGCCATCAGCCTGGTGGAAGCCTGCAAGCTGGCGGATCGATCCAAAGGTTCAGCCCTGATCTGTTTTACAGCATGGGGGACAGCGCTGCTGCCGGGAACCGGCTGGCAGACCGGCTCGTTGTGGGGGATTTTCATGATGGGTTTTTACCCGCCTGAACTGAAACTTCTTGCCACACCCGGCACATGGTTTCAGTACATGGCCTTCCCCTGGTTTTTCATTACGATCCTTTTTCTGGTGCTTATCTATATCTTCTTCAAGCCGGCGGAACCCCTTCAGCTCAACCGGGATACTTTCAGAGAACAGTATGCGGCACTGGGCAAAATTACCAGTCAGGAAATCATCTGCGCTACTATCCTGATTGTGGCACTGATTCTTTTTTCAACGGAAAAACTGACGTGCATCAATACTACGGTGGCTGCCCTGATGGCTTTTGCAGCCTTGATCATCTTTGGGATCATCAGTATGCCGGATATTTCAACCGGCGTGAACTGGGATATCATCAATTTTTTTGCAATCGTCATGAGCCTGACAGCCATGTTTGTAAAGGCGGGTATCTCGGACTGGTTCAAGCCCATCATCGAGCCGGGCATCCTTTCACTGGCCGGATCCCCCCTGACGTTTCTGCTGGTCGGTACGGTTATTCTATGGTGCATCCGATTTGTCGATATTCCCTGGGGCTTTACGACGATTGCCCTCCTTTCCCCCATTTTCATCCCGCTTTATCAGAAATTCGGGCTGCATCCGGTACTGGTTAGTGTCGCTGTCATTGCAGCGGGAAATTCCTTTTTTATGGCCTACCACCAGCCATTCATCACGATCGCGGACTCCGTGACAAAGTCAAGGGGCTGGTCGAATAGTCATGTATCGCTGGCGGGCCTACTTTATGCAGTTGCCGTGATTGTGGGTATTCTTGTCAGCTCCGTTTACTGGAAAGCCATGGGGCTGATGCCGGGTTAAGGCGTTTGCAAGGTAGGACAATCGATTTCGATCTTTCAGACCATCTAATCACTTCAGGAAAAGGTTAAAGTATGATATCAGAACAACCCTATTGGAATCCGGTTCTGGAAACCATGGATCCGGAAAAACTTCAAATGCTCCAGTTGAAAAAATTTCAGCGTATTTTTCAGTGGGCGTATGATCGTTCCAAATTTCACCGCAGTCTATATGACAAGGCCGGAATCTGTCCCAAAGATATCCGGTGTCTTGAAGATATCCGACATGTGCCGACTGTAGAAAAATCCATGATGCGGGATATTCAGCGTAAAGATCCATTCCCTTATGGAGATGCTCTCTGTGTGCCGCTGGATGAGGTCACCGAGTTTCACCAGACCAGCGGCACAACCGGCCAGCCCGTCTATCAGCCCGATACCTGGCAGGATTGGGAATGGTGGGCGGAATGCTGGTCCTATATTCTCTGGTCGCAGGGGTATCGCCCCAAGGATCGGGTGTTTATCCCGTTTGGATATAATATTTTTGTGGCGTTCTGGGCCGGGCATTATGGAGCGGAAAAAATCGGATGTGAAGTAATCCCCGGAGGGGTTCTGGATACAGCCGCCAGAATACTGAAAATACAGGAACTGAAGGCCACCGCCTTGATGGGAACGCCGACATATATTCTGGGGATGGCTGAAACTGCGCGAAGTCAAATGGGCATCGATCCGGTGTCATTGGGAATTGATAAAATCACCTGCGCCGGAGAGTGCGGGGCCAGCATCCCGAGCACCAAACACCGGATGGAGTCGGCCTGGGGGGCCAAGGTGTACGATCATGCCGGCGCGACTGAAATTGGGGCCTGGTCCTATGAATGCCAGGCCCAGCCCGGCGGCATGCATGTCAATGACGGGTTGTTTCTGATTGAAATCCAGGATATTGAGACCGGCGAAATCATTACTTCTCCGGGCCGTAAAGGCAAGATGATCATTACTGCTTTTGACCGGCTCGCCCAGCCATGCGTGCGGTTTGACGCCAAGGACGTGATTGAATGGGCGGACTATGCCTGTCCATGCGGCAGAAAGTACCGACTGATCAAGGGTGGTGTTGTGGGCCGGGCCGATGACATTACCAAGGTCAAGGGCGTGCTGCTGGCACCGTCGGCCATCGAGGAAGTGGTCCGAAGTATCCGGGGACTGGGAAACGAGTATGAAGTCCTTGTCGAAAAGTCAGGCGATACGGATCAGATTGCGCTCAAGGTGGAGTTATATCCGGATGCAGAGAACAATCGCCAGGAAATTGAACGCGAGTTAACGGATCAATTGCGGCTCAAAACCAATCTAAGATATAATTTACAATTTCATTCAATCGGAACCTTGCCGCGATATGAAGTCAAGGCCAGGCGCTTCAAGGATTTGCGCGCAAAACCCTGAGCAGAGGAGGTTATAACGATGAATCAGGAATTTGATATCAAGGGGCTGAGTCAAAAAATTTTGTTGATGAAACAGAACGCCGTTGAACTTAAGGAAATGGGTGCTTTCTTTCCGGCCCTTGAACGCAATATTGCCAGGATTCTGGCCAGTCTTAAAATGCTGGAAATCAATATCACGGATGCTGCGGACCTGGATAGCCGGAGCGGATAATTCCAAGAAGTCATCGCCAACATGACATTGACAAAGAATTCCCCCTGCTATAGATATATTCGGATATCGACCGGTCAGTGGCTGGGAAAGGGGGCCAGCAACAATCATGAAGCCTTCAAAGGTCGCCCAATTTGATTGGGCCGATTTCTTAACCCGATATCGGGATGCCATTATCTGCGAGTGGGTCAAGCGTCTGCGAACGGAGATCAGCGAGCGCTATTCCCTACGACCGGAATCTGAACTCCAGCAAACCGTCAGCGCTTCATTTTCGGCCAACTGCCGTTTCCTGATTTTTGGCGAAAAGAATGAACTCGATCGCTTTATCGCGCAGATATCCAACCTGCGACTTGAAGGGGGCTTTCCCCTGGTTGATGTGCAGAAAGCATTTGATCTGTTCCGTCACATCGTTCTGCCGCTTCTTGCCGGTACCTGCAGCATCGAGACTTTCCACCGGGCAGTCGTAGATCTCAACGACTGCATGGGCTACACCATTTACCAGTTCAGCGATCTTTTTCAGAAGCTTCATCGCCGGAGGCTCATTGAATACGCCCGGAAACTGAAGACCGAAGTATCGTTTAAAACTGCCGAACTCCGTGAATCCGAGCTCAAATACAAAACGCTTGTGGAAGACATCACAGATGGGTATGTTGTTATTCACGAGGGCTTGATCGTCTTCACCAATAGGGCTTTCAGCGCCATGCATGGATATGGCGGTTCTGATTTGCTGGGCAAATTGTTTCTGGAACATATAACTCCTTGCGACCATGCGGCTATTTTAAACCGGTTGCATCAAATCCCCGCCGACGAAGAAGATTCTCCGGCCCTGGAGTATGATAGAATCACCCGGACCGGGGAGAGTTCCCCTACAGAGATTAAATTTAAGACCATCCATTATGGCGCCCAATGGTCGCAAATCGGAATTTGCAGAGACATCACGGAGCGGGTTGAACTGGGTAAAAAGATGCGGGAGGCCGAGCGTCTTTCAGACATTGCCCAGATCGCCACCTCGCTTTCCCATGAAATCCGCAATCCGCTCTCTGCTATCAAGATGAATCTTCAGATTCTTCAGCGCCATCCGGAGCTTGTCGGAAATGATCGCAGGCGGGTGGATATCGCTGTTCATGAAATGCATCGCCTTGAAGGCATTTTGCAGGAAGTGCTTGATTTCGCAAAGCCCGTGATGCTGGCAAAAACACCCTGCAGTCTCAATCCAATCCTCATGCAGGCCATTGAGCTTCTGGAGATGAAGTTTGCGGAAAAACGCCTGGACGTTATTCTGGATCTGGACGAACTTCCGGACCTTTTGATGGATGGGCGCAAGATGGAGCAGGTTGCGCTGAACCTGCTCCTTAACGCTGTTGAGGCTGCGCCGGATGGAACAACCATTCGGGTCAGCAGCCGTCGGTGGAAATCCGATAACAAACCACCGGAAGTGGTCTTTGGGGTGGAAGACGAAGGCGAAACCATTCCGCAAATGCTTTGCGAAACCATTTTCAAGCCTTTTTTTACGACCAAGAGCCGGGGCGCGGGCCTGGGACTGAGCGTGGTGCGGCGGCTGG
>JAPLJE010000005.1:0-2496 GCA_026388755.1 Deltaproteobacteria bacterium
ACTGAAGGGGTTGCTTCCTTTTGACTTTTAAAAAATGTAAGGTCGAATCTCCTGTTATTCATATCCGCTCACTTATCCCCATGGATCAACAATTTAATTTGCTTCTTTGCAAGAAATCTTGTAGGCCATAGAGGCCATGGGTATTCAGATATTATTATGCTGGTTAGGGATGACGGATCTGAAAGCGGCTTCCGGAGTAGAAGAAGTCGGCATGGGTCCTGTTGCTCAAGCTGTGGCGGCAACGCCTTACAAAGAAGTCGTGTTGCTTAACAACTGGGAAAAGGCTACCGCTGAAAACTACATTATTTGGCTGCATAAACAGACGGCTTCAGTTCTGACAATTAAGCATATAAGACTTTCCAGCCCCACGAATTTCGGCGAGATCTATCAGGCCGCCTCAGCAATCATTTCCAAGAAAATTAAAGAGCACGGCCCGAATGCCGATCTTGTTTTTCACTTGAGTCCCGGCACCCCTGCCATGGCAGCGGTCTGGATTCTTCTGGCCAAAACCCGGTTCCCTGCCGAGCTGATTGAATCCTCCAAGGAACACGGCGTCCGCTCGGCATCGGTGCCTTTCGATATCTCAGCCGAGTTTCTCCCTGACCTTCTGAATAAACCCGATAAGGCGATTGAGCGGATGGCCGCCGGCATTCCCCTCGAAGCCCCGGAATTTGATGACATCATCCACCGCAGTGAAATCATGCAGCGGATCATTTTGAAAGCCCGGAAAGTTGCTCCCCGCTCCATTCCTGTTTTGATCGAGGGAGAGTCCGGCACCGTAAAAGAGCTGCTGGCACGGGCGATCCATGATTCCAGTCTTCGGAAAAACAAACCTTTTGTTGCAATTAATTGTGGCGCCATCCCCTCGGAGCTGGTTGAATCCGAATTATTCGGACATGAGAAAGGGGCATTTACCGGCGCCAATGCCGCAAGAGTCGGCCATTTCGAGGCAGCCGACGGAGGCACGCTTTTTTTGGATGAAATTGGCGAACTGCCCAGGGAAATGCAGGTCAAGTTGCTGCGTACGCTCCAGGAAGGAGAGGTCCGGCGGATTGGCGCGACAAAAACCAGGAAGGTTGATGTAAGAATTATTGCGGCAACCAATAGAAATCTTATTGAAGAGGTTGCAATCGGTAATTTCAGGGAAGATCTCTTTTACCGCATGGCGGTTGCGGTCATTAAGCTGCCACCGCTTCGGGAACGTGCCGGAGATATCGGCTTGCTGATTGACAGTCTGCTGGAACGGACAAACGAACAAAGCAAAAATGAACCGGGCCACAAGCATAAGAAAATTTCTGCAAACGCAAAAAATATTCTGATTCAACATGCCTGGCCGGGCAATGTCCGGGAACTGCAGAATACCCTTACCCGGGCGGCGGTCTGGTCGGCAGGTGATGTCCTTGATGACAAGGATATTCGGGAAGCGCTGCTCCCCATTCCTTCTGCCGGCAAGGGAAAAGAGCTGGTTCTGAACCAGCCGCTGGGGGAAGGTCTCAGTCTGCCGGAGATCATGAAAACGGTAGCGGTCCACTACCTTGAAAGAGGACTTTCAGAAACACATGGCAATAAGACTAAAATGGCTGAAATACTGGGTCTACCGAGCTATCAAACCCTGACCAACTGGCTCAAGAAATACGGTCTGGAGTGACTTTGGCATGGACATTGCTATATGATGGGGTATGGAGATCATGGATTCCAAAAATTTTGAGATATTGAGAGCCCGCTGGCCGGAGCTGGCAACGTTGGGCGGTTTTGCAGAAAACTATGCCCACACCGACGCATCAAGTACCCTTATAAAGCTTCGCACCTTCTGCGAGCAACTGGTGGAAGGCATCTACCAGACCCATGATCTTCAATTGCCATACCAGCGCAATCTCTTTGACCTTCTGGCGGTAGAGGAATTCAAGTCAGCTGTTCCCAAGGTTGTGCTCGATAAACTCCACCTGATCCGGGTCAACGGCAACAAAGCGGCCCACGGCCAAAAGACTGAAAGTGAAACCGCCCTGTCTTGTCTGCGCGAGGCATGGGATCTTGCCCGCTGGGTTTTTGTCGCCTATGGCGGCGGCAGGCCGGAAGACTGCCCGGCATATCGTGAGCTGCCTTCCGAGGATATCAAGTCCAAGCTGGAAAAAGACAAGAAGGAAGCCCTGGAAAGAAACGCCGTCCAGGAAGCCCAGTTGCAGGAACTGCTCCAGCAGGTGGAATTACTACGGGAGCAGGCGCAAGATGCCAAGAGAACCGAAGCTGAGCTTCTTGCCCTCAAAACCGCTGGACAGGCGGCCGTCGACACCCTCAAATTTGACGAGGCCACCACCCGAAAACGCCTCATCGACAAGCTACTGGTTGATGCCGGCTGGGATGTTGACCCCAAAGGCGGCAATACTTCCCAGGTCTCTTTGGAGGTTGAAGTTTCCCATCAGCCCACCCAGTCCGGCGTCGGCTATGCCGACTACGTGTTCTGGGATGACAAAGGCAAGCCCCTTGCCGTCAGCGAGG
>JAPLJE010000005.1:2516-4929 GCA_026388755.1 Deltaproteobacteria bacterium
CCGCCTTCAGTGCAGAGAAGGGCCGTACCCAGGCCAAGCTCTACGCCGACGGCCTCGAAAAAGAACATGGCCAGCGGCCGGTCATCTTCTACACCAACGGCTTCGACATTTCCATCTGGGACGATGCACAGAATTATCCGCCCCGAAGTCTCTTCGGTTTTTATTCCAAGGACAGTCTTGAGTATCTGGTCCATTATCAGCGCCAGACAAAAATGGATCTAAGCTCCCTTGAGCCCAAAAAAGAGATCATCGGCAGCCGCCTTTATCAGATCGAGGCCATCCAGCGCATATGCGAACGCTTTACCCTGGGTCGCCGCCGGGCCTTGGTCGCGCAGGCCACCGGCACCGGCAAGACCCGGGTGGCCATAGCCCTTACCGATCTGCTGGTTCGGGCCAACTGGGTGAAACGGGTCCTTTTCCTCTGCGATCGGCTGGAGCTCAGAAAGCAGGCGAAAAACGCATTCACCGATTTTATGAATGAACCCCTTACCCTGGTAAACGCACACACCGCCAAAGACCGCAACAAACGGATTTACCTGGGCACCTATCCGGCCATGGTGAAGATTTTCCAGACCTTTGACACCGGCTTTTTCGATCTCATTATCGCCGATGAGTCACACCGCTCCATCTATAACCGCTACAAGGACATCTTTAAATGGTTCGACTGCCTGCAGGTGGGCCTTACCGCCACCCCGGTGGACAAGATCAACCGTAACACCTTCCGGCTCTTCGACTGCGTGGACAAACTGCCCACCGCCTATTATCCGCTGGAGCAGGCGGTTGAGGAAGGCTATCTGGTGCCTTATGAGGTTTATACCCACACCACCCAGTTCCTGCGCAGCGGCATCAAGTTCGCCCAGTTGACCGATACCCAGAAGGAAGAGCTCGAAGATGCCGGCGAGACCCCGGAGCTTTTCAACTACGATCCCCAGGAACTGGATAAAAAGGTGTTCAACCGCGACACCAACCGCGAAATCATTCGCAACCTCATGGAGCAGGGCATCCGGGACGGGGCGGGACAACTGCCCGGCAAGACCATCATATTTGCCCGCAATCACAAACACGCCGTGCTACTGTCCAAGGTCTTCGATGAACTCTATCCACAGTATGGCGGCAAGTTTTGCCAGGTGATCGACCATTACGACAGCCGCGCCAACCAGCTCATCGACGATTTCAAGGACCCGGCCAACGACCTCACCATCGCCGTATCGGTGGATATGCTGGACACCGGCATCGACGTACCCGAGGTGGTTAACCTGGTCTTTGCCAAACCGGTTTTCTCCTGGGTGAAGTTCTGGCAAATGCTCGGGCGCGGCACACGGCTCTGCAACAACCTCTTCGGACCTGGCAAACACAAAAGCAAATTCCGAATCTTCGATCACTGGGGGAATTTTGAGCGGTTTGAGATTGCACGCCCCGAGGCCGATCCCGCCCCCGCAAAATCCATCATGCAGCAGGTTTTCGAGGCCCGGCTGGATCTGGCGGAAACCTCACTTTCCAAGGCCGAGGTTGACTCCCTGAAAAACACAGTGACGCTCATCCGTGCGGATATCAACTCACTGCCTGATGAGTCCATTTCGGTCCGGGAAAAGTGGAGGGAGAAGAGCTCCGTTCTGGCCAAAGGCGTCCTTGACCAGTTTGCGCCGGTCACCGTCACCTGCTTGCGCGGCGATATTGCTCCGCTCATGCAGTGGATATACACCCGCGACCATGCCGATGCCTATGCTTTTGATCTGCTGGCGACCAGCGCCCAGATCGAGCTTCTGCGGGAGTCCGGCCGTTTTGTCGACTTCAGGGACAAGATCAAGGAAATGGTAAGTCAGCTTATCATGCACCTGACGCCGGTCCTGGAAAAGGCGACTACTGTCAAAAGGGTGATGAACAACGACTTTTGGAGCAATGCAACCCTATCAAGTCTTGAGGAGATGCGCACCGATCTTCGAGGTATCATGCAATACAGGAAGAAAGAACTTGTTGACCCCATACCACCCAAGAATATCGATGTCTCCGATGGCAAGGTGGAACTGAGGCGCCGGGCCGCCAATATCCAGTCCATCGACATGCGGCTTTACCGCCAGTTGGTGGAAGAGACTCGAGCTTTTGCGCGAGTTTTTCCCGGACTCGGTTCCGCCTCTTGACTTCATTATCCGCACCATTGTCGGCATGGAGCCGGAGGCCGTGGAAGCGCGTTTTGCAGACTTTTCCCGGAAATTCGCCGAGAACGCCAAGCAGACCCATTTTCTGCGGCTGCTTCAGAACCATATCCGCAAATACGGCGTCATCACCGTGGAAAAGCTTTATGAAGACCCCTTTACCGCTATCGACAGCAATGGCCTGGACGGTGTTTTCAGCGATGAGGCCCAGATTGATCAGCTCATCCATATTATTCAAACCTTTCAACCAGGCATAGGAG
>JAPLJE010000805.1 GCA_026388755.1 Deltaproteobacteria bacterium
CTGGATAGTCAGGAAGAGTACGGCATTGCCTATCAGAAAAAGAATCCCGATCTCGGCCGGAAACTCAACAAGGCTATCGATACGCTGGTTCAAAGCGGGAAACTTGACGGTATGATAAAAAAATGGCTTTCAACAGCAGCGGGCCAGGCCGCCTTGTGATGTTTCGCGATATTCAACCTTCATGTCCCGACCGGTCAGGTTCATCGCCTCCACCGCCTTGTCCAGGCCCACGATATGCCAGACAGGCAGCCCTTCGCGTGCGATCAGCCAGGCCGTGTAGGCCTTGACCGCTCCCATGGCGTTGCGCTCGATGCAGGGAATCTGCACATACCCTTTCACCGGATCGCATGTCATCCCCAGATGATGTTCCAGCGCAGTTTCGGCTGCATTTTCTGCTATCTGCACCCCGCTGCCACTGGCAAAGGCAACCAGTGCCGCCGCCATGCTTGACGCCACCCCGATTTCCCCCTGGCACCCCACTTCCGCTCCGGAAATACTGGCGTTCTGCTTGGCGATGAAGCCGACGGCAACCGATGCCAGAAGCGCGCTGCGTATGGTTTCAAGCGGCAGTTTGTAGTGATGCCGCAACAGGGAGACAATGGCTGGAATCACACCTGCCGATCCGCAGGTTGGGGCGGTAACCACAATATGTCCGGCTGCGTTTTCTTCAGCAGCGGCAAAAGCGTAGGCGCAGAGATAAACCAGAAGGCGTTCCGCATTCTGTGCCAGCCCCTTGGCCCGCTGGTATAACAGGGCCGCCTTCCGGTGCAGTCCAATCGGGCCGGGCAGAAAGCCTTCGGTATGCACTCCGCGCTGTACCGATTCTTCCATGACAGCGATAATCCGGTCCAGGCGGCGGTTGATTTCTGCCTCATTCAGCCCTGTAATGGCCTTTTCATTGGCCAGCATCAGCTCATCCAGCTTGAGCCGATGCTTCTTCATCTGTTTCCATAACTGTTCAGCATTTTCGTATGGATAACGCGGCGTGCCCCGTTCTGACTCCTGCCACCCCTTCCACTGCAGGAAGCCGCCGCCAACAGAATAATACTCTTTTTCAAGGATGACGCCGTCCCTTCCGGAAAGGCGGATTACCATCGTGTTGCTGAACGGAAAGTCAAAGCATCCGGCGTCAAACAGAATATCCGTACCCCGAAACGGCACGGGCTGAGCACCCGCCTTCAGGGTGAAGGCGGTATTCCGCTCCAGGGCCAGCCCATCGAGGAAATCCGGCGGGCAGTCTTCAGGGGATTTCCCCATAAGTCCGGCCAGAATCGCACGGTCGGTGCCATGCCCTTTGCCGGTGGCCGCCAGAGAACCGTAAAGAAACACCTGAATGCCGGCGGCAGTTGCCTGTATTTCCGCTGGCAGTTCAGCCATCAGCCGAAAAAAATCAAATCCGGCCTTCATCGGCCCAATGGTGTGGGAACTGGACGGTCCCGGGCCAATCTTCAACAATTCAAATACGGATGTGGTGATGACGGTCATGGCTTTTCCTTATGGTTTTCAAATCGCTATTCCCGTTTCCAGAATATTCTTAAAAAAGGGATCAGGCGCCAAAAGGGATTCCGGGCGGTAAGGTACTAGCGACAATCGATTATCCACTGCCAGCGTCAGCCGTCTTATTCTATTGCGATCTTTAAACCAGTCTCCTTCAAAATCGTCTGACACCAGCGCAATATCAATATCGCTCCACTCATCCGCCTTTCCGGTTACATAACTGCCGAACAAAACCACTTTCCGAATACGGATGTGATGCGCCTCCAGGGATTTGAGGTAATTGTTTATGACTTCTCGGATTGAATCCGGGATGTTATCCATCGGTAGATCTCCTTGATATCGTCAAATTATTTCGCTGCAAACTCTTCAGTTTAATTTTTTGCACTGAACACAGTTTCTAAAATAACGTTACTCTTTTACCCCTCCGTTAGCTCAACGGCTCTCATAACATAACCTCAATTTAATTGGTTATCTGTTGTTTTCTCTCATAATATAATTTCTTTATCCTGTCCCGCCTTCCGCTGTAACACACGAAGTATTAAAATCATATTCATGTTTCAATGCCGACGATAGCAAGGGGGACCGCCATATAAGACATTTCTTCGTTAATGATGCCGGAGAATATCAATTCCCTATGAAGAAATTCCAGCAGCTGTTGTTTCATATTGGTGGCAAACCTTTGCCATTCCGCTGGCGCTTTTGATTTTGGGGCACCCATGCTTAACAAGTTATCCTCAATACGTTCAATCCATGGTGCGCGAGAACCGTCTTCGCCGAGGCCAATTTTAACGATGTTAAGGTTTGTCTGTCCATCCTTCCCCTGTACATTGACTTTCCATATGGCAAGCAGTCCACCTCCGGCAATCCCCTTTATTTTCCCAGTGACTGCACGAAATGTTGCTTCAGATTCGGCATATTGACGTAACATTTTGCTGATAACCGGATGTTCGAGACCAAGAAGATGCAAATTCTCTTCCTGTAAAGCAAGGTCCCGATCCGTAGTGAACAGCAACGTCGATTCATCTTTTCTGACAAGTTCCCAGGTTGTATCGGATTTTTTTGTGAATTTCCAATCAGAGATCCGTGAGGCTCTTGCCACGAAATCGACCAATCGTTTCATGCCACGGCCCTGATCATCAAATTTCTTGTAATCGCCGAGA
This sequence comes from Deltaproteobacteria bacterium, assembly GCA_026388755.1. Taxonomy (GTDB): domain Bacteria; phylum Desulfobacterota; class Desulfobacteria; order Desulfobacterales; family Desulfatirhabdiaceae; genus RAAP-1. Next base: position 2,658 of record JAPLJE010000805.1, read on the forward strand.
TTGAAACGGTCTAATTCTTGAAACAGTTCAAACACAAAAAGTCTGGCTTTATTGGCGTTCTCCATGGCGACTTCAAGCTCTTGCCGTGTTCTTTTCAGGGTTGGATCACTGACGGCTTCCTGATACAGGCGGTCATAACTCAAGGTGCTTCCCAGTTGACCCAGAACCTGGATTCTTAAATCCTCGGCAATCTGACCGTGCTCATCCACCTTTCCCAATGTTTTGGCAATTTCGTCCAGCTTCTCCTCAAGAAGCAGAAAAATGCTCCCTTCAATGGTATCGGCGGCAACAAGATTATAAACCTGTGAGGTTGATATCTGGCCATACCGGTGGATGCGTCCAATGCGCTGTTCCAGATCCATCGGGTTCCATGGCAGATCGTAATTAAAAAGAATACGCGCAAACTGTAAATTGATGCCCTCCCGGACGGCGGCCGTACATACCAGAACCTTGGGACCCTCTTTGCGGCGGAATCTCTTTTGCACCGCGGTTTTGGCGCCATGATCCCCTCCCTTGAGCGCATCAACGCCCTTTCCGGGAAACACTGCATCGAGCTGTTTTTTGATAGCCTCAACGGTTCCCAGATAGGTCGCAAAAATGACAATTTTTTCATCCGGATTTTGTCGCCATATCTGATGCAATGCCTGGACCAGTATATTGGTCTTGAACTCGATGCCCTCAGGAAAATGGGACAGCAACTCCGTAATACGCTGACGTTCTTCCGGTAGCGCAATCGATACCAGCATGGCCGCGGATTCTTCGCCGGTACCGGCAGCATATTCTGAATCGGAATAACTGTCGGCGTTTTTTATATACGATTCAGCTTCGCTTCGTTTTTTCAATAACTGGTATTTTGAATCGGCCAGTATTTGATCCGCTTGTGCCGTGCCGATTTGGTCCTGCGGCAGAGCATGCATTTCATGAATGATTCGCCTGGCTTCCGCGAACATCTGATTGCGACCATCGACATCGAGCAGTTCATCCCGGACGATTCCCTCTTGAATCGTCAGCATGAGCAAAC
>JAPLJE010000777.1:0-1174 GCA_026388755.1 Deltaproteobacteria bacterium
CGAGCTGATGCGGGTATTGGGCGCCAAGTTCCCGGTTTACGTCCTTGTCACCAAATGTGATTTGGTGCAAGGCATGACTCAGTTTTGTGATCGCCTGCCGGAAAAAGCCCTTGATCGGGCCATGGGGTTTCTGAATCATGATCTTTCCGCAAACATTGCTTCCTTTAACGAACGAGCCATGCACACCCTGAGCGAGCGCCTCAAGGACATCCGGCTTCAGCTCCTGCACCAGCCCGGCTTCGGGAAGCCTGACCCGGCGCTTTTGTTATTCCCGGAAGAGTTTGAGCGACTCAAATCCGGTCTCTTCGCTTTTACCCAGGGCGCCTTCCGGGAAAACCCCTATCAGGAAACCCCGATTTTAAGAGGCATGTTCTTCAGTAGCGGTCGTCAGGAAGGAAGCCCCTATTCCCATTTTCTCAAATCCATCGGCCTCATCGGTGACAGGGACGTACTGCCGGGAACAAGCAAGGGGATGTTCCTCTTTGATTTTTTCTCCAAGATTCTCCCCGGCGATCGGCGCCTGTTCGCACCGACCCTTCGGGCCGTCCAATGGAGTCGGCTCACCCGAAACCTGGGGCTTACGGCCTGGGTGGCCATCGCCATTGCCCTGTGCGGACTCTTAAGCTTTTCCTTTGTTAAGAACCTGCGAATTTTGAAAGAGTTTTCGCGTGAATTTGCCTCTCCTCCGGTCCTGCAGGGGGAAATGGTATCGGATGTCATCCTCATGGACCGCTTCAGAGAGACAATTCTTCAAATGGAAGCCCGAAACCGAAGCTGGTGGATACCCCGGTTCGGCCTGAATGAAAGTCAGGAGGTGGAAACCCAAATCAAGGAAGTCTACTGCAAGCAATTCGAGGGAAACCTCCTGGGCGTCTATGACAAGCGGATAACAGAACGGATGACCGGCTTTACCGTTTCAACCCCGGATCAGACCCTGGGCCGACATCTGGCTCACCTGATCCGGCGTATCAACCTGCTAAGGGGCCGGCTGAGCGGTGAGGATCTTGCGGCGCTACAGAAGCGGCCGCAACCGGGATATGAAACCTTTTCACCTGATGTGAATCGACCGTTGATGCCGGAGCTTCAGGACCGTTTAGAGCACCTCTACCAGTACGATCTTATCTGGCGAAAAGACCCCAGTCGGGTGAACCAGGAGATTACCTATCTTCTGGCC
>JAPLJE010000777.1:1185-3205 GCA_026388755.1 Deltaproteobacteria bacterium
ACCCTCACCAGCGTCACGCTGGCCGACTTCTGGGGCGGCAACCCCGCCCGGCAGGAAGTTGTCATACCGCCAGCTTTCACACTGAAGGGCAAGGAAGCGATCGACGTTTACATCAAAGAGATGGAAACAGCAATAACCGACCCCCTCGTCATAGCTGGCGCGAAACAGGAATTTCAGAAAAGCTATAAAAAAAGTTATCTGGATGCCTGGGAAACATTCGGCTCTCAGGTGCCGAGCGGAATTCAGCGGCTTGCCGGAAAAACGGATTGGCACAAGGTTATCGATCGAATCGCCGTTGGTCAGGATCCTTATTTTTCATATCTGGCGCGGTTGAAAAATGAGATCGCACCGTTTACCGAAAATACGGATCGAGCCTGGGTCGCACTGGTCAATAATTTTGATGCGGCAAAGCAGGATGCTGCCAGACAGGATACCTTGCCAAAATCCGGACTATTGTCCCAGGCCTCGGAAAAGGGGAAAAGCATTCTCACCCAGATGGAAAAAGCCACTGGCAATCAAGACGCTACCAAACTGATCGAATCCCGGCTGGAGGCGGCAGCTGCCCTGAAAAACTACCAGAAAGCCCTTTCCGAGCTATCGAAAGCCACCGTCTCCAGAAAAGAAACCTATGAGATAGCCGCAAAAGCCTTTGCAGAGGAATTGGCAAGCCCGCCGTCACCGTTTATCACCGCGGACAAATCGATTCGCACATTGGAGATCTCCTTCCAGAAAGGCGTCAACCCATCAAAAATGTTCTGGGATCTGGTATCCGGCCCTCGGCAGCTACTCTGGGATTTTGTTTGCCGGGAAACCGCCTGTTACCTCGACAAGCTCTGGGAAGAAAAGGTTTTGGTTGAGATCGAAGGGATAACCAACCCCGAAGAGATCAACGCACTCGTCTTGGGAGAAAAAGGATCGGCCATGGACTTCGTTAAAGGACCCGTTGCGCCATTTATAGACCGGAACCTGAAAAGAGGGTTTTTTGCCAAAAGCGTAATGGGACGGGAAATTGCTTTTAAAGTGGATTTTCTTTCTTATTTCACCAAGGGAACCAAGGATGTCAGAGCGGCTCAGGCCGAAAAGGCACTGGCTGAAAGGGCGACAGCCGCCAAACAGGACTCGCATGCAGCCGAGGCGCCTTCCCTGTTAAGCCAGAGCGTCACGATTAAAGGGATGCCGACCGACGTAAACCCGGATGCCACCACCCGGCCCCATGTCACGCACCTGGAACTTCAGTGCACGGATAAGTCCTTTCACCTCATCAACCTGAACTACCCGGTACGGAAAAGTTTCGAATGGTCTGCTCAGACCTGTGGCGACGTAGTGTTCACCATTGAGATAGGCACAATGGTACTGACAAAAAAATACAGCGGAAATATGGGGTTCCCCATGTTTCTCAGCGATATCGGCAGTGGGACGAGACGCTGGTATCCAAAAGACTTTCCGGAAAACGAAACGGCGTTGAAACGCGAAAACATTCAATATATTCAGGTCAATTACCAGATTGAGGGACACGAACCGGTCATCGCGTTTCACAAGAAAGCCATTCTGGCGCAGAAAACGGCTAAAGGGCTTACCCCCCCCAAAGCTCCGGACATACCGAAAGTGCCAAGGAATGCAGCTATATGCTGGGATCAATAAAATCAGCGCCTGCCTGGAAATGGGCCGCTTTCGGCAAACACCCCGTGGCAGGGGATTATTTTAATGCGGGACCGGACGACCCGTTCTTTCAAGCCTTTTCGGGATGGGTTGAAAACGGTTACCACCAGGTATGTTCCGAGCGCAAGCATTCCACGGACCTTTATTCCTGGAGGTTTTGGGCCAAAAGCCATCAAAAGGATTCGTTGATTTGCGGCGTGGGGCGGGACAGCTTCGACACCATAGGCCGCCCATATCCCCTGGTGGTCATGGGTGCGGGCGTTCTGCCCGACTGGCAGCGACATCTTGCATTATTACCCTTCGCGCTGGAAAAGGTCTGGATCCAGATGGAATATCTGGCGACCAAACGGTATATCGACTT
>JAPLJE010000109.1 GCA_026388755.1 Deltaproteobacteria bacterium
AAAATTGGCCAGGCTGAACCGATCATAGATGCCTTCATCCGTCATGTTGGCCTGGGCAATGAACTTCTTGGACGCATAGTATTTCTCTTCTTCCTGCCAATGAACTGCAATCTGCGCTTCTGATGTTTCTACAGCTTCTGCTTTTTCGACTTGTTCTGCCATTGGTCAAATCCTCCCCATGATCATGTTAATGGTTGTTCTGCTTTATTAATTATTTCCGACTGCAATTACCGCGCTATCCCCCGTGAAAAGACTTCAAATGCAAGATCCAGCGTCGGTTTGAGATAATCTTTATTCTCGTTAATGATTTTTTTGCTCTCTTCCCAGAGAATGATCCCCGAGAATAATGCCCAGAGAGTGTCTGCCAGTGCAAAAGGATGCCGGTCGATAAACACCCCTCTTTTTACACCCATCTTAAAAATATTGGCCATGGCTTCCAGAGAACTCCGGGACAGTTCCACGATTTCCTCCAGCAGTTCCGGCGTCAGATTTTTTAGCGTTTCACTGGATTGAAGTTGAAACAGATTGATCACGATTAACGGATCAAAATCATAGACATCGAGCATGGCCTGTTTAAGGGCACCAATATACTGCTCGGGTTGAAGATCCTTATTCTCGATAACATGTTTGAGCCGAATACTCAGATATTGAAGAATTCTGACGGACAGGGATGCATACAATTCATCTTTGTTTTTAAAATACAAATAAATGGTTCCAGGACTGAGCTCTGCTTCCCTGGCAATATCTTCCATGGTGGACTTGCTGAAGCCGCTTACCGAAAAGACCCGTTTAGCAGCAACCATGATCTGCTGTCTCCTGCGCTCTTTTTCCCGCTCTTTCCTTTCGTGAATCCCCATAATCAATGAACCTTATTTATTTGCTGAAATATTTTATAAACTATATTTTAAACTGTCAAGAAAAATTATAGCTAAAAAATTAAAATCAAATATAATATTTATTGTGTTCATCTATTAACAAAACAGATGGGGCATTAGAAATAGGAGTCCTGTTCTAAAATAATTTTAGAGAATGCAACTTATTGCCTGAAATCAAAACTGATTTACTGTAAGATATGAGGTGTGTTTATTATACAAATGTCCTCTTCCTCTGTAAAATGAGGAGTGAGGGGGACTTTACAGCCTTTACGCTTTCAAATCCCCCCTGGCCCCCCATTTTTCACAAAGGCGGGGAAGGCGCCTGGCAAGCAATGTTCAAAATCATCACATTGCGAGGTTGATGTTCCGGGCTCTCCAATTGGATTACCCGGTACATTTAATTAGGCATTAACCTTTGTCTTTTCCTGCAGTTCCGCCCAAAGTGGCCGGCTGGTGCTGAATGCCAGAATAACACCGACAATCAACAGTGCGCCTGAAATATAAAACGCATAGTTGAGGCTTCCGGTAATGTCTTTGATGGTGCCGCCCAGTCTGGCCATAAAAAAGCCAAGGCCCCAGCCGATGAACACCAGGCCATAATTAAAACCCAGGTTTTTGGGACCAAAAAAGTCGCCGGTAAAGGCGGGCATCAGAGAAAGCCCACCGCCATATTGCCAGTAGGCAACGCCGACAGCCAGGAACAGCAAGAATATATTCGCGGACCCGATGATGTAGGGAAGGGTAAACAGGCACAGTGCAGAGAGTCCACAGTTCAGACAATAGGCGTTCAGCCGTCCGATCTTATCCGAATAGAATCCGGTTCCCACACGGCCTGCGGCATTGACCAGCCCCCCGAAGGAGACCAGCAGCCACGCATTGGCGGCAAAGAAGGGGATCTTGGCGCCTGTTTTGCTCAGCAGCCCCGCGGCATTGGCAATGATCAGAAGGCCGGACTGGGTGGTCAGGATAAACATGAATACCAGTGCATAAAACTGCCAGGTTCTGACCATCTCGCCGGCTTCCCAGTTATGTTTGGTCGAGGCAGCCAGCTGTTTGGCGGTTTGCGCAACCCTGGGCGGGGCAGGCACGTAACCCGGTGCGGGAATCTTGATGAGCTGGCCGGCAATGATCACCACGGCGGCAAAGGCAATTCCCAGAATGACAAAGCTCTGGGTAATGCCGAAATCGGTGATCAGGTATTTTGCCAGGGGGCCGATATAAAGCGCTGCACCGCCATATCCGCCGACCACCAGGCCGGCAATGAGCCCGCGGCGATGGGGGCCGAACCATTTAAGGGCGGCTGGTGTCGGCGCGGCATATCCGATTCCCATGCCGATGCCGCCTAAAATGCCGAATCCGATAACCAGACCCGTATAGCTTTTCATCATACCGGCGATGATACACCCTGCGGCCAGAAACAGTCCGCCCACGGTGGCGCCAAATTTGGGACTGATTTTATCCTGAATTTTTCCTCCGGGAATCATCAGGAGGGCAAACATGATCACGCAAAGGGAAAAGGGTGTGGCAGCCTCCGCATTGTTCAGATATATCCACCCCTCATTTTTGGAATCCGTCATCAGCTCGCCGGCTTTGGTAATAATGTCGCCGGCTCTGAGATCGCCTTTAACTTCACTCAGCAGAACATATCCTTCCTTAACATTTGTTCCGAATTTAACTTTCAATGCATCAGGTCGGGAAACGGCTTCCTTTGCCTTTACCAGCATGTTTCCGGGTAGCGCTTTATCTGCATCTGTTGCCTTGGCGGCTAAAATCACCGCTGTTTTGGTTACAACATCTCCGGGGGCCAAGGTGACTTCGCTGACAAGAGCAGCTCCCCACATACTCCAGGCATATAAAATTCCCAGACAGAGATTGATGGCTGTACCTGCAAAGGTTGTTATCCAGGCCTGCGCAGGTTCCTTTTCATAAGCATCCGACATGTCTCATCTCCTTTCAATAAAAGTTTTGTAACGCATTAAACAACAATTAAAAAAAAGGCTACAACCCATTGCTTCTCGTATAAGCGCATTCACTAAACCGTTCTGCCGAATCCAGAGCAATATGCGTGCCAGATACGAAACGAATGTGTTATCCACCTCAATTGATGACAAATAAATATAGTTTTAAAGATAAAACAATGAATGAACAGAAATAATTATTAGGACACAATTGTCCCAATATTGGGGAATATTTAAATAAAATGCTATGATGCAGAATGGTTACACAGGCGGGTCAATATTGTCCCATAAAAAGACTATAAGAGCCCGTGTGTCTTCATTTTTCGGAAGAGGGTCCGCCTGTCGATACCGAGAATCTGCGCCACCCGACCCCGTTTCCATTGGTGGGCGTGCAGGCACTGCAAGACAACCGATTTTTCAGCATCGTTAAGGGCTTCGGCGAGCGGCGCAAACGGATTGTTCCTGGATGGCGGGATCGATGAGGCGATTTCGGACAGATTCACAGTGTCCGGTGCCAGGGGCAGATCGATTTCCCTGAGCGTGACATAGCGCTGAATGACGTTTTGCAGCTCCCTGACATTGCCGGGCCAATCATAGCGCTGAATGGCGCGCATTACCGGTTCCGGAAGAGCGTGCAAAATGTTGCCATGGAGGGTATTCAGAAAATGGTGAACGAGCTGGGGCAGATCTTCCTTGCGTAGACGCAACGGGGGCAGAAAAATGGGAATCAGGTGAATGCGGTAATAAAAATCCTGCCGCATCTTCTGTTGTTCCACACGCTCCCGCAGGTCCCGGTGAGTGGCGGCAACGATTCGGAAATCAGCTTTCACCAGTTTGTCCCCCCCGACCGGTGTGTATCCACCCCCTTCAATGGCCCGCAGGAGTTTGACCTGAAGGTTTGGGGGGATTTCGCCCACCTCGTCTAGAAACAGGGTGCCTCCGTGGGCAGAATCGAGGAATCCGGGCTTGTCAGTGGTAGCTCCGGTAAACGCCCCTTTTCTGTACCCGAAAAACTCGCTCTCGATGAGGGTGTCGGGTATGGCCCCGCAATTCACCGTTACAAAAGGCCCAAGGCTGCGATCGCTCAATTCGTGAATGGTTTGGGCCACCAGTTCTTTGCCGGTGCCCGATTCCCCGTAGATGATCACGCCAGCGTCCGCCTGAGCGGCCTTGAGGATGGTTTCGTATACTTTCTGCATGGCGTCACTTTTACCGATGATCCGGCCGAACTGACCACTGCCTTTCAAGGAAGAGCGCAGTCGCGTGTTTTCCTCCCGCAACCGGACTTCCCGCTCCCGCAAGGCTTCTTCAACTTCCTTGCGATCGGTAATATCCATGGCAATAGATTGTACCTTAAGGACCTGCCCGTCCGATCCGAAGATAGGGGTATTGATTCCGTAATACCATCGACCGTCACGCGGATTTCGGGTTTCCCAGCGGGTGGTTTCTCCATTAAAGACCTTCTCGTTGACGCACCAGGGACAGGCAGAAGCCAGATCAAACAATGCCGAGTGACATTTTTCACCAGTGGCATCCCGGCCGATGTGGTCCATGAGTTTTCGGTTCATGAATTCGATCAGGTGGTCTCGGGTGCTGGTGTAGATCAGGCCTTCAAACAGCTCGATGATGGCGAACAACTTGGTTTCGCTCTCCTGCAGGGCTCGGGTGCGCTCCACCAGATCGGCGGTTCGGCAGCGGATTTCTTCCTCCAGGTGTTCCCGATAGCGCCGGTTTTCCACCCGGAGCCGGGCCCGTTCCAGCGCCTTTTTCGCCGCATGTTCCAGAACGGCCATGTCCAGGATCGGCTTGGTGACAAAGTCCAGTGCCCCCATACTCAGGGCTTCGATCGCATCCTGAATCACGCCAGTGCCTGAAACCACCAGGGTTGGGGTGTCCGGGGACTCAGTTATCACGGTGGATAATACCTCCAGTCCGTCGATCCCAGGCATTCGAAGATCCACCATGACAAGATCTGGATGTTCCCTGCGAAAAACCGCGAGTCCCTCTCTGCCGTCTTTGGCCTGACAGACCATAAAACCGCTGTCTTCCAAATAGGAGGTCATGCTCTCACGAATAATCGGTTCATCGTCGATGACGAGAATTTTTTCCATGTTTCGTCTTTCATGGTTGAACTGTGTGATGGGGAAATTCCCGGCCGGACAATACCGCTTCCGAATCTATCGGGAGCTGGATAATGAATCGGGTGCCGTCTTCAGGACTCGAGACCACGGACAAGGTGCCGCCGTGATTGCTGGTGACAATAAAATAGGACACGGACAGCCCCAATCCCGTCCCGATGCCTACGTCCTTTGTGGTAAAAAAAGGTTCAAAGACGCGTTTTCGCGTACGTTCATCCATACCAGGGCCGTTGTCTATCACTTCAATACAAGCGGTGTTCCCTTCTCGGAACAGGCGCAGGGTGATGCGCGGCGGTTTTTTGGCCGGCTCCAATCCAGTCATGGCCTGGGCGGCGTTTCGAAGCAAGTTCAGAATCACCTGCTCAATTTCCGACGGGGTGCAGAAAACCAGTGGCAGATCATGGGTATATTCCCGAACGATATCGATGCTGCGAAAGTC
>JAPLJE010000305.1 GCA_026388755.1 Deltaproteobacteria bacterium
GTAATGAAACCCGTTGCCCAAGGGTATAAGACTGTTATTCCCACACCGGTCCGTCATGGCATCCGGAATTTTCTCCACAATCTCGGATCACCAATTCGAATCGTCAACTGTTTTTTGCAGGGAAAGATGCCGGCCGCGGCATCCGAGATGTGCCGATTTGTTTACAACACATCTTTTGGAATATTGGGGTTCTGGGATCCGGCAAAGGATTATCCCCATCTGAATCCTCCCGAGGAAGATTTCGGGCAAACGCTTGGCTTTTTCGGCATCGGCAACGGTATATACCTGGTGTTGCCATTTCTCGGACCGTCAACGCTTCGGGACACGGCTGGCATGGGAGTAGACCTCTTTCTCACCCCCACGTCTTATATCGATCCGGCTGTGGTGGCCTGGTCGCTGAAGGTCGAGGAATCCGTCAACGACCTGTCGTTTCGAATCGGTCAATATGAGGAATTGAAGGATGCGGCCATTATACCCTATGAATCGTTCAAAGACGGGTATATTCAGTATCGAAAGAAGAAAATTGAAAAGTAATGGTTTCACAGGAAGTCCATGAATCTTCGGTATAACGATTTTTTCCCGAATGACAGCACTGGCCAATGCACATGGCGCCATCAATCTTTCCCAGGGCTTTCCGGATTTTGATGTTTCAGCCGATCTGATTAGAAAGGTTCATGAACACATGTGTGCCGGCAGGAACCAGTATGCCCCCATGCAGGGGGTTCCGGTTCTTCGGGAAAAAATTGCCGAAAAAGTCTATCGGCTCTATCAGGCCGAATATGATCCGGATTCGGAGATTACCATTACTTCCGGGGCCACAGAGGCTATTTTTGACGCCATATCCGCCGTGGTTCATCCCGGCGATGAAGTTATCGTTTTTGAACCGGCTTACGATTCCTATGTTCCGGCCATCCGGCTTTGCACGGGGATTCCCGTTTTTATAAAGCTGCATCATCCGGATTATCACATCAACTGGGATGAGGTTGCCGATGTCGTCAATTCAAAAACGCGTCTGATCATCCTGAACTCTCCTCATAATCCCACTGGATCGGTACTGACAGAAAAAGATATCGCCGCACTGATCGCAATTGTTCGAAACACGGATATTTTAATCCTGAGCGATGAGGTCTACGAGCACATTATTTTCGACGGCGAGGTCCATGAAAGCATGTGCCGGCATCCCGAACTTTTTCAGCGCAGCTTTGTGGTCTGTTCCTTCGGAAAAATGGTTCACGCAACCGGATGGAAAATCGGCTATTGCCTGGCGCCCAAAACTCTTTCACAGGAATTTCTAAAAATTCATCAGTATGTCACCTTTGCATCCAATACCCCTGTTCAATACGCCCTGGCTGACTACATCTCAGTGCAGGAAGCTTATTCAGGCTTATCCGCCTTTTATCAGGACAAACGGGATTTCTTTCGAGCTCTGATTTCAAGGTCGCAATTTAAGATTCTGCCTTGCCGGGGGTCATATTTTCAGCTCCTGGACTATTCGAACCTGTCCGATGAACCGGATGAGGCATTTGCAATGCGCCTGACCACCGAATTTGGTGTTGCCGCTATTCCGCCGTCGGTGTTTTATCAGGATAAAGTGGATCACCGGGTTCTGCGCTTCTGTTTTGCCAAGACATCCCAAACCCTTGAAGCTGCGGCAGAAAGACTTTGCAGCATACGTTACCTTTAAACACCCTGTCATTGTAATGATAACCTTGCATTAGCGATAGCCGGGATCTCCAAAGATTCCGTCTCCTGACTATTTTGATATAATCAATATGCCCGAGATCCTGCACTCTGAAATCAAATCTTATCTGAGCGAGCTGAAAGCCGCATCCAGCAGCAGGCCGCTACCGCCGGTCATTCTGATCTTCGGAGATGAACTGCTTTATAAATCCGCGCTCCAGACCCTGCTGGATGTGATGATTCATCCGGATAAACAGGCATTCATTTATGAGCCTGTGGATGGCATTCCTGAAAATGTGTATCCAGTGATTGAAAAGATCAATACCTATTCATTTTTTTCAGGGCAGAAAATTGTGGGTTTTCTGGACACGCGAATATTTTACGCCAAAAAAAATGCCGCTGACATTCTTGAAAAAGCCAGGGAAGCCCATAACGGGAAGGATTTGAAAACAGCCGCCCGATATTTTTTCAGTTTGCTGTCGGTGATGGGTCTCTCATTCGACGATGTCCGCGATAAAATCTATACCGGCCTGAATATGGATATGGATGCTGTCGGCGATACGGCTTGGCTGGACAGCCTGGTGGATTATTGTGCGGAAAACCCCTCAATGGAAACATCGGGTGAAGACCCTGCCAAAACCCTGCAGCAGGCTATTGAAAGGGGATTCCCCAAGGGTAATCATCTGATCCTGACATCAGATATGGTGGACAAGCGAAAAGGGCTATACAAGGCGATTTTAGAAAAAGGCCTTGCGGTTGACTGCTCCGTGCCAAAGGGGGAAACCTGGGCAGACCGGCAGGCGCAGGGAGCCGTGCTCACCGGGCAGATGAAAACCATTCTGGCACCATTTGGCAAAACCCTGGATAAAGCGGCGTTTCAGAAGCTTGTGGATATGACGGGATTTGATCTGCGGATGTTTGCGGGGAATCTTGAAAAACTGGTTCAGTATGTGGGAGACCGGAAAACCATCGCTGTTGAAGATGTCGAATCTGCGCTTCCCCGCACCCGGCAGGATCCGGTATTTGAACTGACCAATGCCGTAACCGACCGGAAGTATGAGTCAGCATCGTTTTATCTGAAATCGCTGCTCTCAAGAGGGTTTTTCCCGCTTCAGATCATTGCAGCCATCATCAACCAGATGAGAAAAGTACTTATCGTAAAAGATTTCCTGGAGAGTCCGGCAGGCAATTTCTGGCAGTCCGGATTTACGTTTGATCAATTCAAAAAGCAGTTTACCCAAACCATCCTGCCCGCGCTTCAGGCCCATGATACAATTCTGATCACCCGGCTTGGTGAATGGGAAACTCAACTTCATCCAAAATCAGAATCCGATGCACCGCCACCGGATAAAAAAAAGAAAAAGAAAGTTCAGACAGAGAAAAAACCAGCCCAGCCCGCAACCGATATGCTGCTGGCAAAACAGCCTGCAAGCCCGTATCCGCTCTACCTGTTGATGCAAAAATCCGATCATTTTTCCAGGACAGACCTGATTCAAGCCATCATCAGCCTGGCCCAGGCGAATTTAAGCCTCAAGTCCAGTAACCTGAATCCGGAGCTGATTCTTGATAGATTGATTCTGAAAATCTGCGGATTGCCTCAAGGTAAGTAGCCGGATGCCCATTCTCAGCGAATATTCTATCTGAGAATGGGCATCGATCAAAGGCCTTCAGGTTATTAACCCATGCATTACTTTGACGCCAGATGGTTGATGATGCTGGCCTGATATCCGGCGCCGAACCCATTGTCGATGTTGACAACAGAGACGCCGGAGGCACAGCTGTTGAGCATGCTGAGAAGCGCGGCAATGCCGCCGAAGCTGGCGCCGTAACCGATGCTGGTGGGAACGCCGATAACCGGGCAGGAGACCAGGCCTCCAACCACACTGGCCAGGGCACCTTCCATCCCGGCCACAACCACGGCCACATTGGCCTGGGACAGATCCTCCCAGACAGCCATTAGCCGGTGGATACCCGCAACACCCACATCATACAGCCGGCTGACCTGATTCCCAAGCGTTTCGGCAGTGACCGCAGCTTCTTCGGCAACCGGCATATCGGAGGTGCCCGCGGAAACAACGACTATCCGGCCTGTTTTTTCAACGGGATCGGGATGGATCACAACGATTCTGGCCATCTCGTGGTAGGTACAGGGAAGCGGAATGGCCAGAATGGCTTCATATACGGGAAGACCTGCGCGAGTGGCCAGTATGTTCCGGTGACGCTCGGCAAGCTTTTGAACAATCCCCTGGATTTGCGTCAGGGTTTTTCCTTCACAGTAAATGACTTCCGGCGCACCGTTTCGAAGACACCGGTGATGATCAACGCGGGCAAATCCGATATCCTCAAACGGCAGCCGTTTGAGGATATCCATCGCCGCATCCGCGCCGATCCGACCATTTTGAATTTTCTCAATCAATGCTTTTAAATAGTTTTCATCCATACCGAATATCCCTTATGCGTTGGTATTACGCACAACGTTAACGATGAATGGATGCCGAGTCAAACAAAATATCTCATCATCTTGCAGCTTTCTTTTCCTGCTGATATAATTAATTGATTTCAGATACTTTACAAAACCAGAACCTTTCATTATTATTGATTTTAAGATTCACGATCGATATTGATGCAAACCCCAACGGCAACGGAAAAAACCGTTGTGCCCGTAACCCAACGATTTTTTTTGAAAGGAAACATCACCATGAGCTTTGATTTCAATGCGGACGATATTTTTGAAATGGCTGAACAGCTTGAACGAAATGGCGCGAAGTTTTACCGGGATGCATCCGAGAACGTGTCGGATCCGCAGTCCAAAAAATTTCTGATCCAGTTGTCGCAGATGGAAGAACAACATGAAAAAACCTATCAGGCGATGCGCGCCGGCCTGAACGAAAAAGAAAAGGTTGCCACGGTTTTTGATCCCGAGCATGAGGCCGTGCTGTACCTTCGGGCTTTGGCCGATACCCGCGTGTTTTTTCAAAAGACGATCGATTTGAAATCCATGAAGGAAATACTGAAAGCCGCAATCGAGGCGGAAAAGGATTCCATCGTGTTTTACCTGGGCATGAAGGAAGTGGTTCCCGAGGGACTGGGGAAAAACCGGATAGACGGAATCATCAAGGAAGAAATGGGGCACATCCGGCTTCTCAGCAAGGAACTGGTGGCAGCAAAATAGCCGGCCGATCAGAATCGATCTGATCGCTCCGCATTGAAAATCCCCCCTGGCCCCACTTTTTCGAAGGGGGGATTTTAATGAATTATCTGATCATGTTTGCGCCAATACCCTTGGCCTTTTATAAAGGGGAGAAACAACTGTCCACATAAACAATCGGTTCGCGGTTCATTTTTCCGGAAGTTTGCCGTTTTCGGCCAGATCCTCCAGCCCGCTACGGTCCCTAAGCTCAATATCGCTGCCCTGAACGCTGATCAGCCGTGCGGCCACCATCTTGGTGAAGATGCGGGAAAGCGTTTCTGGAATTGTCCCCAGAAGGCTTGCCAGCTGGCTTTTGGAGATGGTCAGTTTAACGGTGTTCGCGGATTCCTGCTCATCAGATAAGTACAGCAAATATGACGACAGGCGCCCGGGCACTTCCTTCAGCGAGAGATTCTCGATCTGAACCGTAAACTCCCGTAGCCGCATGGACAAGACGCCCAGCATGCTCAGAGCCAAGGAAGGGTTTCGATGAATCAATGTCACAAATGCCGCTTTGGGAAAAAACAGCAGGCTGGTTCCGGCTATGGCCTGGGCTGTAGCAGGAAATGGCCGGCCCGTGAAAACAGGGACTTCGCCGAATGGTTCTCCAGGGCCGAAAATATGCAAGATCTGCTCCTTTCCTTCGGGCGCAACTTTGAAAATCTTCACTCTGCCGCTGACGATGGTATAAAATCCATTACCGGCATCACCTTCTGAAAAAATAATCCGCCCTTTATCATAGTCCTTGCGCACCGTAATCGCACAAACCGCCTGCAACGCATCCTCGTCAAGTCCACTGAAAAGTGGAGTTTTTGAAATAATATCTATCGCGGTTTTCATGAATTTTTCATTTATTTTCATTTTATTTGACATATGTTGACTTAAGTCAAGGACGTTGCGTTGAATTTGGGATAAAAACCAACTCAACAATTACTAACGCTCATTAAAACAGGCAGAAGGATGTGTCAAACATCAAAAGCCTTCAGCCTGAACCCATAATTCATATAACCATAGCAAAAGGAGATCACCATGTTTTGTTTTCAATGTGAACAGACGGCAAAAGGCGAAGGATGCACCAAGATCGGTGTTTGTGGAAAACAGCCGGAAGTTGCAGCCCTTCAGGATTTGTTGATTTATACGGTAAAAGGCCTGTCTCAAGTGGCTGTTGCAGCCCGAAAGGCAGGAGTGGTGGATGATAGCATTAACCGCTTCACCTGTGAAGCCATTTTTTCCACGCTCACCAACGTGGATTTTGATCCGGACCGTTTTGTCAAGCTGATCCAGGATTGCATTGCCAAGCGCGACGCCCTGAAGTCCAGAATTCAGGCTTCCCTTCCCGTGGGATCCGCGGACTTTATTCCCGCCGGAACCCTTGAAGGCATGGTGAAGCAAGGTGAATCCGTCGGCATCAAGGCCGATCCTTCCGCCAACCCCGATATTCTCTCCCTTCAGCAGCTTCTGATTTACGGTGTTAAAGGTTTGGCGGCCTATGCCGATCATGCGGCCATTCTGGGACAATCCGATGACAATGTCTATACCTTTATTCAGGAAGCCATGGCCGCAACCCTGGACAAGAGCCTTGGGGTCAATGATCTGGTGGGGCTGGCCTTGAAGTGCGGCGAAGTCAACCTTCGGGCCATGGAGCTTCTGGATGCCGGCAATACCGGAACATATGGACACCCGGTACCCACCTCGGTCCCCCTGGGCTCCAAAAAAGGCAAGGCCATTCTGGTGTCCGGCCATGATCTGAAAGATCTGGAGGAAATCCTCAAACAAACCCAGGGCAAAGGCATCAATATTTACACACATGGGGAAATGCTTCCTTGTCACGGATATCCGGAACTCAAGAAATACTCCCATTTTTTTGGCCACTACGGAACCGCCTGGCAGAATCAGGCCAAAGAATTCGCCGCATTCCCCGGCGCCATTTTAATGACCACCAACTGTATTCAAAAGCCCAGGGAAACCTATTTGGACAACATATTTACAACAGGGCTCGTGGGCTGGCCGGGTGTAACGCATATTGCCACCAAGGATTTCACCCCGGTGATTGAAAAAGCGCTGGCGCTTCCGGGTTTTACAGAAGACGTCGCAGGCAAATCGGTGATGGTCGGCTTTGCCAGAAACGCGGTGATGGGTGTGGCAGGCGCCGTGATCGATGCGGTAAAGAGCAAGGCAATTCGTCACTTTTTCCTGGTCGGCGGCTGCGACGGAGCCAAAACAGGCAGGGATTACTACACGGAATTTGTGGAAAAAGTGCCTTCCGATTGTATAGTCCTGACCCTTGCCTGCGGGAAATTCCGTTTTTTTGACAAGGATCTGGGAAATATCGGCGGGATTCCCCGGCTTCTGGATGTTGGACAGTGCAACGATGCCTATTCCGCGATTCAGATCGCCGTGGCCCTGGCCAATGCGTTTGGATGCGGTGTCAACGATTTGCCGCTTTCCATGATTCTGTCCTGGTATGAACAGAAGGCCTGCGTTATTTTATTGTCCCTGCTGCATCTGGGGATCAAGAACATTCGACTGGGGCCAAGTCTTCCGGCCTTTATTACCCCCAATGTGCTGAATGTGCTGGTGGAAAATTTCAACATCATGCCCATCAAAACGCCTGATGAAGACCTGAAAGCGATTTTGGGATAAATTACAGATCCAGGTTGAGGAAGGTTGATTTATGTCTCGATCTTCCTCAACCTTCTCAACTTCCTCAAATTTTTTTGGAGGACAAAAAGATGAAATGCCCGGGACAAGATACCCAGTACTGGAAGCCAGGGGCGATTTTTGAAACCAAATGCCCCAAGTGCGGAAGCAATGTCGAATTTTTCAAGGATGACACCACCCGAAAATGCCCGCATTGCGGACACCGTTTTATCAATCCCGATATGGATTTCGGATGCGCCTCATACTGCCAGTTTGCCGAACAATGTTTGGGAACAATGCCAACCGAACTCCTGGCCCAGAAGGAAGATCTGCTGAAAGACCGGGTGGCCATCGAAATGAAGCGATATTTTAAAAGCGATTTCAAGCGGATCGGTCATGCATCCCGGGTTGCCCGGTACGCGGAGCGGATCGCCAGGACCGAAAAAGGCAATATGGCGGTTATTCTGTGTTCAGCGTTCCTCCACGACATAGGCATTCATGAAGCAGAGCGAAAACACGGCAGCACGGCGGCCCGGTTTCAGGAACTGGAAGGCCCGCCCATCGCCAGATCCATTCTGACAAAACTAGGTGCAAAAGTGGAATTGATTGACGAGGTCTGCGATATCGTGGGCCATCACCATCATCCCCGACCCGAAGAGACCGTCAATTTTCAGGTTCTCTATGACGCCGACCTGGTCACCAACATCGAGGAAAACCAGAAGGAATCGCCTGCTTCTCCGGATCGGCTGAAACAGATGATAGAGAAATCATTTTTAACCGAAAGCGGACGCAAGGTTGCTCGGGAAACATTGCTGTCATAAAGAGGAATGAGCCATGAAAGTACTGCGAAAAATAATTCAGATTGACGAAGAACGCTGCGACGGCTGCGGCCAGTGCATCACGGGATGCGCAGAAGGCGCTCTTCAACTCGTTGACGGCAAGGCACGCGTTGTTGCCGACAAATATTGTGACGGCCTGGGTGCCTGTATCGGCGAATGTCCCACGGGCGCCTTGACCATTATTGAACGCGAAGCCGATGATTTTGATGAGGCTGCGGTTGAAGCCCTTCTGGGCAAAAACCATGCAAAGAGTTCCCCGCCTGCCGGAGGATGTCCGTCCGCGGGGCTGCAAATGTTTTCTTCCCCCTCCGCCTGTGAAAAAGCCAACCTGCCCGCATCCCTGGAGGCTGGAGACGACTCCTTCCTGTCGCACTGGCCGGTTCAGATCCGTCTGGTCCCATCCAATGCACCTTTTCTTCATGGAGCGGATGTCATGATGCACAGAGCTATATCGATAAGTTCGCCAAAATCTGCACCCACGCCGGACTGAAGAGTATCACGGTTCTGAGCATGGAAGTCCCCTGCTGCTCCGGCCTGTCGATGATTGTCAAAAAAGGGCTTCAGATTTCTGGCGCAACCATCCCTTTGACCGAAGTAGTTGTCAGCATCAAGGGAAAAATCCTGGAAGTCAAGGAAGGATAATGCTGAAGTCAATTTCCGCAGGAACATTTCTGAAGAAAGGGCTGTTGAAATCGAGAAATTCTTTCAATTGACTATATTGTAGAAATTCTGCAAACTTCATGTAATGAATATGCCAGTGAATATCAAGACCGCAAAAGAAGGTGTAAGGCCGAAATTGAAGGCCCGTGCCATCTGTCCCTGGGTGGATCTCGGCAAACCGGATTACATTGACTATCATGATCATGAATGGGGTGTTCCCGTTCACGACGACCACCAATTGTTCGAATTTCTCACCCTGGAAGCAGCCCAAGCCGGACTGAGCTGGTATACCGTGCTGAGAAAACGGGAAAACTACCGTATCGCCTTTGATTACTTCGATCCTGAAAAGATTGCCTGCTATAACGATCAGAAGGTACAGGATCTCCTTGAAAATTCCGGGATTATCCGCAACCGGGCCAAAATTCTCGCGGCGATCAACAACGCTCAGAGATTTTTGGAGATCCGAGAAGAATTCGGAAGTTTTGACACGTACATTTGGAAGTTTGTGGACGGCAAGCCGATCGTAAGCGAACTCAGGGGACTGGAGGATTACCCGGCGACGAGCCCGGAGTCGGATGCCCTGAGCAAGGATCTGCGCCAGAGAGGCTTTAAATTCATGGGATCGAAAATATGCTATGCCCATATGCAGGCTACTGGCATGGTAAACGACCATACGATGGACTGCTTTCGAAGGCAGGAAATTTTAGACGGATACCCTGGGAAATCGTCCAGGCGGGCGAAGCACCGGTAAGCCCGCTCCAAGCAACCGTTCCTTCTCAAACCCTCGTTGCCGCCAATAGCCCCTGAAAATTATTTTCATTTCCCGAAAGATATTTTCATCACATATTCGCCGTATTTCTCTTCTCTTCTAGAATACCTCAAGAAATGCTCCTTAAACAACCATCTAAAAACAAATCGTTTAAAAATATTTTATGTCTGTAAAACAGATGGATATATAATGTTTTTATAATCGTATATATTCTGAATACCCCTTTTTGTATGCTGATTTCTGAATCTGATCTTTATGGCACATCCATTGCTATTCAATGTATTGTTTTTGAATTAGTGAATCGTATTCTTCATAAGAACTTAGTCAATGCTTTTTTAAAAACAAGGAGGGGGTAATGAGTAACACAAGAAAACTGGGTATCTTTGTCTTTGTAGTGTTTGCGATCATCATTGCATTCGCCAAACCATTTTCCGGTCTTTCTCCCCAGGGAAATGGCATTATTGGCGTTGCACTTGTTTGTCTGGCTTTTTGGATATTCAAGTCCGGCAGCATGCCTTTTTTTGCAGGAGGCGCCATCCTGCTGGCTGGCGGCCTTATCTTTAAGCTGCCGCTGGATGTCGTTACCAAAGGATACACCAGTCCGGCTGTATGGGTTTTGGTGCCGGCACTGTTTTTCGGATTTACCCTGATAAAAACAGGACTGGGGAAACGGATCTCTTATTTTGTTCTGAAAACCTTTGAGCCAAGCTATCTGACCATATGTATCAGTTGGTTCATTATCGGGCTGGCCCTTTCTGCCCTGACGCCGTCCATTACGGTAAGAATCGCCATCGTGATGCCCATTGCCATCAGCCTTGTGGAAGCCTGCAAGCTGGAGGATCGATCCAAAGGCTCGGCCCTGATCTGTTTTACAGCCTGGGGAACGGCGCTTCTGCCGGGTATCGGTTGGCAGACCGGTTCTTTGTGGGGAATTTTCATGATGGGATTTTATCCGCCTGAAATGAAGGTGCTTGCCACACCC
>JAPLJE010000368.1 GCA_026388755.1 Deltaproteobacteria bacterium
CCGGCAGCACCACTTGACCTTCAACATGATGATCCAGCAGATAGGCGTGAATCGGAATAGCTACCTGCAGGCGGACCGTGTCGATTATCCGGGGAATATTTTCCATATCCTTGCCGTTTTTTCGTCCACTTCCACCGGCGTTCCGGAGACGTTGACCGCGCAGTGACGGGTAAACCCCTTACACACAATTTCATGGGTTTTTTCATGGGTGATCAGGTAATCAAAACGAAGACGGACCCGTTCCAGTTCCGCCGGACGGGTATGCACACAAAACGCATCATCATAACATAACGGGGAGTGGTAGGTGACGCCGATTTGAATAATCGGATAGACATAGCCGCTTTCCTCGATTTCCCGGTAGGAATAGGCGGTGTCCCGCATGAGCGAGGCTCTGCCGAACTCGAAATACCGCAAATAATTGGCATGGTAGACGACCTGGGAGCGGTCCGTGTCGGCGTATAGGGTGCGGTTCCGGCATTGATGCCACACCAGACCGTCGGTAATATTTCTTACATAGCGGTTGTCGCTGTCCAGTATTTGAGGGACAAAGGGTTCCGGCCGCAATTCATATTCCTTTAAATACGATACAGCAGTTGGTTCCGCCGAATCCGAACGAATTGGAAAGAAAAATCTCATGCCTGTGTTTGCGAACCTGGTTGGGCACAACATCGATGTCCGCGAAATCCGGATCCGGAATATGATTTACGGTCGGCAGAATCAGTCCCTGCTGCATGGCCTCGATACTGAGGGCAGCCTCGATGGCGGCGGAAGCCCCGAGCGTATGTCCGATTTGGGATTTATTCGAGGATATCGGTATGTATTCGATTTTCCGGCCAAACACTTTCCGTATGCATTGGATCTCGGTAGCATCGCCTTTGCTCGTCGATGTTCCATGGGCATTGACATATTGAATGTCTTCAGGTTCAAGCCCGGCGTCATCGATGGCCTGATGCATGGCGCGCACAATCGTTTCCGGATTCGGCAGGGTAAAATGATATGCATCCGATGTCCAGCCGACACCCAGCACTTCGGCTTTCGGCTTCAGGCCATAGGCGGACAGCATGTCCTCCGAAGCCAGTACAATGACCCCGGCTCCTTCTGAAAGAACGATTCCCTTTCGATCGATGCTGAAAGGCCGGGATGCCTGGGTGGGGTCCTGGTAGGCGCGATCCTGAGGGCTGACGTTGATGGTGGCCAGCATATTGGCAAAGCCTTGAATGATCTCGGGGATCAGGCAGGTGTCAACGCCGCCGGCCAGGACAAAGTCGCAATCCCCGTCCCGGATCATGCGGGCGCCGATACCGATGGCGTAATTGCCGGAAGCGCAGGCGCCCTGGGGCGAAAATATCGGTCCGGTAAACCCCAAAAGAATTCCGGCTTTTCCGGACGGCAGATTGGCGCATAAATTAGGAAGCAGGTAGGGGCTGACCCTTAACGGCCCCCGGTTCAGGTAATTGTCCATGGCAATCCGGAACGCATCCGTGCCATTCAAGGCGGATCCGATCAGGCAGGCGGTTCTGGGGCCTGTCTCCTTATCGATTTCCAGTCCCGCATGCTTCAGCGCCGCTTTACAGACGGCCATGGTCAGGAAAACATAATCCGCGTTCCAGCTATAGGCTTCCTTTCGATCCATGAAGTCCAGAGCCATGGGATCCCAGTCTGGGATCTCCCCCACGATATTGGCTCGCGATTCTGTAGGGCACCGGGTTAATATTCGGAACCCGGCTTCGGCCTTGACCGCCCGATCCCATGTCATTTCAAAGGTTTTACCCAGCGGCGTGGCCGCGCCATATCCGATAACAAAAACACGTCTGTTTTTTGGGGCCTTCATCGGTCCGTCCTGTGAAACACGATACATGAATTGCATCCGCCAAAACCAAACGAATTTTTAAGCACATATTCCTGGTCAAGCCGGCGGGCGCCTTCGGAAACACAGTCCAGAACCATTTCCGGATCCGGTGTATAATTAAGAGTTGGTAGCACCATGCCGTTCAACATGCCTTCCATGGCAAAAATGGATTCTATCGCGCTGGAAGCGCCCATCGCATGCCCAATCAGTGATTTATTCGCGGAAACCGGCGGCATGGCATTCCCGAATACGGCTTTCAGGGCATGGTATTCCACCTGATCGCCGACTTTAGTGGACGTGGCGTGTGCGTTGACAACATCGATATCATGAGGCGATATCCCTGAACTGTCAATGCATTCCGCAATGCAGCGGGTTGCTGTTTTTAAATGGGGCGCCACAAAATGATGGGCATCGGATGTCATGCTCCATCCGGCGATTTCAATGTTGAAATTCAGGCCATGCGATCTGGCAAATGCTTTGCTGGCAAGGATCACCGCACCGGCCCCTTCGGAAACGACAAACCCCCTGCGATCAACGGAAAACGGACGGGATGCCCGGGTTGCAGGCTCCGGGTCCTTACCGGATGGCAAGCTGTAAGCGCCCGCCATGGTTGCAAAACCCGCAACGATGGGCGCTACCAGTGCAAAATCGACAGCCCCGCAAATGACGACATCGGCCCTGTCTTGCGCGAGCAGCATGGATCCGATGATCATCGAAGTGACTCCGGTGGCGCAGGCCGTAATGGTGGAAAGAATCGGACCGGTGGCATGGGTCAGGATGGATATTTTCCCGCCCACCATATTGATGCATGAATTGGGGTTGGTATAAGGAGGCGGCAGTTTGTTTTCGGAAACCATGCGACGGTCCGCCGCAAGAACGGCATCCAGCCCCCCCACCGCCGAACTGAATGTAATGGCTACCCTTGGCGAGAGTTCCGGGGTGATCTCGATCTTGCTCTTCACCAGCGCCCGGTGAACCACCAGCAGGGCATGTTTGAAAATCGGCGAAGGCCATAACGCCAGGCTGCGTGGATTTAAAAAAGGATATGGTGCAACATCGATATCGGGAACCTGACCAGCAACCCGAACCGGAAAATCATCCGTCAGCGCAAAGCGAGTCAGGGCGCCGATGCCGCTCTGGCCCCTGACGGCTTTATCCCACTGGGTTGCCATATCGGTCCCGAGCGGTGAAACCGCGTCATACCCGACGATCACTGCGTTTCGTGGCGACATATCAACCGGCTTTACCACGGAATAAACTGATACAGTTTTGCAAACATTTCGTAAACTTCAATCCAGTTTTGCAGATCTTTGGCGGTCCGGATGTGCGCCCGTTTATTGACCATGACCCAGCTCATGTGCGCGGCGCCGTCTTTACAGGTCGAACAGTCCCGGGTCTCCGAAGTGCAGCACCGGTGCATGGTCTTAAGATCGGATGCCCACCGGATGAATTCTATCAGTCTTTTGGGGCGAGGATCGCGTCTATCCAGCGGCTGGGTGACGGAAGGACATTCGTTCCAGCCAAAAGCTGTGCCAAACATTTTCCCTGTCGTGATGATTTCATGGTAATACTTGGAAGATATCAGCGTATCCGGATACTTGTCCAGCATATCGTCCATTTCGAAACGGATGGCTTCAAGCTCCTCCGGTTTCCAGGAAAAACCGTCCACCCCTTCATCGTTTGAAAGCAGTTGCATGTGAACCTTAAGACCGGCATCTCTGATTTTTTTGATGATGCGTTCTGTCTTACCGATCTGCCTGGGAGTCAGCGTGTAGAGATAATACACATGGGGATCGCCTGCATAATATTTACTGGAGATGCTGAAGGTGTCTTTTCCCCGGAGTGTTTTCTCGTCCGTTTCGTCGCCCCACAGGGATACGCCCAGCATCATGTCCGGAAATCGGTCCCGGGGCACTTTAATCTGGCCGTTTGTGGCGCAGAACGTCGGCAGTCGCTTATAGAACGCTTCCACCCTGTCCAGACACAATGTCGGCTCCCCGCCGATCAATATGGCAAGGTTGACACCGCGCTCCTTTTCCCGGTCGATGAAATCTCCCCATTTATGAATGTCCATTTCCTCGGGCGCTGCCTTGTGCTCGTCGGAAGAGAAAAAAAAGCAGCCCTTGCAGCGCAGATTACACCGGTTGGTCACATCATAGATCGAGCTGCGGATGTTGAGCTTTGAAATCCGTTTATATCGTTGATACCATTCTTTATCCAACAGTGAACTGACGGTATTCATCAAAAAACTCCTTTGACGGATGACGGAAAAAGGAAGTTAGGAAGATCGTAAAAAGCCGCGCTTCTTAACGCCTGTCTCCTGAAGTGCGGCTGGGCGGGTCAACCAGATGGCTGCAAAGGTTGTCGCCCTTGGCATACCCCATTACCCAGACGGCAAGATAGGTATCCACATAATCGAGCCACGACTTGAATGTATCCGGGTCTGTTGCGTGGCGAAACATCCGGGCCGTGACAACCGCGCTTCCGGCCGCATAATGCCGGCATTCCACACAGTCCGTATCCGGCACACAGCATGCAGCGCTTCTGTCCCAGGCAAGATCGGCACGGTACTGCCTGAAAGACCGGCCAAGACCGATATCCGTCGAGGGATTCTTTCGCGGATAGGAACAGGAATAAAGATCATGCAGTCCGCTTGGATGCGTGTGGGCCATGGCATTGTAGTAAGAGAAAAGCACATGTTCGGGATAGGCTGACAGCAGATCGACCATGTTTTTACGGGTAAGTTCCAGAGATGCCGGGGTGTGACGCAAGGGGCCATCATACCCGACCGGAGCGGAAAACATGTTGAAGGTAAGCCTGCACCCATGAGTTGTCAGAATTTCGGCAACTTCACGGACCTGGTCGATATTGTCCCGTGTAAATGTATAAACAAAAACGGCTCTGGGGTCGCCTTTATAATTGTCTATCTGCCGGATCAGCATGTTTTTGGCATTGCGGATCCCCATGCTGGTTTCATCGTTGCCCCAGACAGAGATATGAATTCTATAGTTTACGGATGCGGGGATGAATTTTAATCCGTTGGTGGCAATGGCTCCCAGCGGCATTTCCTGAAAACAGACCTCGCACAGATCGGGAACCAGAGAGGGTTCGGCGCCTGCCAGA